>CAZZXW010000091.1:0-10414 GCA_964658095.1 uncultured Parafilimonas sp.
AAGAAAGCATTGCAGCCTTTGTAAGAAGAAGGTAACCCATAGTGTTACATAATTAATATTAAATTAAGCTAACAGGAATATTTACAGCAAACGAACAAATATCTTCTGAGCAGCCTGACAATTTTGACATTATTGAATTTATTTTAAGACTCATTAAACTGCGAAAGGCTTTACCTGACAATTAGCCTACTGCTATATTTTTAGTGTCATTTCACGCGGAAACTTATAAACTCGTAATAATGCAAAAATCATATACCTAACAGAACTGAAACCGTGTAACTACACATTTTCGCATTGTCTCCTAATGAGGCTATAAAGTAAAACTGGCTACAAGAAATATGGGAGGATGAAAGTGTTATAGTAAGCCCGCAGTCTGATGTTCATTTAAGCTTAGTAAAAAATTGGAACTTGATCCATTAGTAAAATTGCAGTTGACACAGCAAAGGGTATAAGCTTGAAATTAGCGTTTAAGAAATCTTCCCAGTTGGGGAATCTATAATCGGAATCACCTTTATGGTAAAAACACCGCCCCGTCATTCCCCTAAAAGCGGGAATTGCATATTTTACTATATACAGAATGGAGGTGTAGTTTATATAATGACAAATGAATACGGAACTGTTTTATACATAGTGTAACATCAGATTTGTTTACACGAATACCTGAACATAAAAATAAAGCGCATCCAACTTCTTTTGCAGCTAAATTAATTGCTTAAACTTGTTTATATGAAGCTTACGGAAGAATTGAAAATGTAATTGCAGAGAAAATAAGTTAAAAAAATAAAACAGAGAATAATACATGTAATTTATTTGAAGGCTTTGATAATGCAGTGCGTGGACAAGCTGGGCATGACAGTGAAGAGATTGTGTTTTACGCTTACCTTACCAATTTATAGTATTTACGTCAACACACCGCCGCATTATTCCCATACAGTCAGGAACCGCATTCTTAAATAAATTTATTAATGATGCATTCCGGGATTAAGTAGAATAGTAAATTATTCATTAATTCATTAAGCATCTTATCATTTACATAAATAGATTTGCCGCACAGTTAATTATTAACCGTTAACTGGTAATTGATGAACATATCTGAACTTTCACTCAGGCGGCCGGTACTTGCTACTGTAATGAACATCATGATCATTGTGTTTGGTGTTACCGGTTTTACGTTTTTGGCCGTTCGAGATTATCCTGCCATTGATCCTGCCGTAGTGAATGTAAGCACCACCTACACCGGCGCCAATGCAGATATTATTGAAAGCCAGATCACCGAACCTTTGGAAAAACAGATCAACGGCATTCCCGGTATAAGAACACTTACTTCATCAAGTACATTAGGCAACAGCAACATTACGGTTGAGTTTAATTTGGGTATTGACCTGGAAGCCGCTGCGAGTGATGTGCGGGATAAAGTAAGCCAGGCTGCCCGCAGTTTACCGCAGGATATTGATGCACCGCCGGTTGTTTCAAAAGCAGATGCCAACAGTGATCCAATTTTAATTCTTGCCTTGCAAAGCCCTACCAAAAGCCTGCTTGAGCTGAGTGATTATGGCGAGAATGTTTTACAACAGCAATTTCAAACCATCAATGGCGTAAGCTCGGTAGGTTTGTTTGGCCAGAAGCGTTATGCCATGCGGCTTTGGCTTGATCCGGATAAAATGAATACGTATGGTGTTTCGTTCACAGATCTGTCAACTGCATTAAACAAAGAGAACATTGATCTGCCGCCGGGAAAAATTTACGGCAGTAATACAGAATTAACTATAAGAACTGTCGGCAGGCTTACAACCGAGCAGCAGTTCCGCGATTTAATATTACGTGAAGACAGCACCGGGATTGTGCGTTTAAGCGATGTTGCCAATGTAGAACTGGGTGCAGAAGATTATGAACAAAGCTGGAAGTACAACGGTGTGCAGGCAGTGGGCTTATATGTGGTGCCGCAACCCGGCGCCAACAATATTGAAATTGCAGATGAATTTAATAAACGCCTTGCAGAAATTCAGAAATCAAACCGCACAGATATACAATTAAAAGTGCTGATTGATAACACCATCAACATCCGCAATTCACTTGCTGAAGTAAAAGAAACGCTCATCATTTCATTCATACTAGTAGTGCTGGTAATATTTATTTTCTTCCGCAGCTGGCTTATAGCGGTTCGCCCTTTAATAGATATTCCCATTTCGCTTATCTCCACTTTCTTCATTATGTACATTGCCGGCTTTACCATTAATGTACTTACACTGCTTGGCATTGTGCTGGCCACAGGTTTGGTAGTTGATGATGGCATTGTAGTTACAGAAAATATTTTCAGAAAATTAGAAAGCGGTTTACCTATCCGCAAAGCGGCATTGGAAGGCAGTAAAGAAATTTTCTTTGCAGTGGTTTCCACATCCATCACGCTTGCCGTTGTATTTCTTCCCGTTATTTTTTTAGAAGGATTTATTGGCCGCCTGTTCAGGGAGTTTGGCGTAACGCTGGCTTGTGCTGTGTTAATTTCAGCCTTTGTATCACTCACCATAACACCCGTTTTAAATGTGTACTTAACAGGAAAGAAAGCCGGGCATGGCAAATTTTATGAACGCACCGAGCCCTTTTTTAAAGGCATGGAAAGTGGCTATAAAAGATTGCTGGAAGCATTTATGAAAGTGCGCTGGATAGCATTTGTTATAGTTGCAGTATGCGGCATCATTATTTGGATAACGATGGGCAGTTTACAAAGCGAAATTGCGCCGCTCGAAGATCACAGCACTATTCGTTTTGCTGTTACCGCACCGGAAGGCGCAAGCTTTCCGTTTATGCAATCCATCACAGACTCAATTGCTAATTATTTATATGATTCTGTGCCTGAAAGACAATTTGTTTTTGCAAGAATTCCGGGTAACGGCTCAAGTAATTCATCACAACCACGTATAGGATTAATATCGCCTGATGACAGGAGCAGGAGCCAAGACCAAATTGCCAACAGCCTTCAAAAAAAATTATCAAAGTTTAATGATGCAAGAATTTTTGCCACGCAGGAGCAAACCATTGCAGTGGGCCTTGGTTCCCGTGGCAGTTTGCCTGTTCAATACATTTTAGAAAACATGGATTTTGATAAATTGAAGACTGCCATTCCAAAGTTTTTAGATGCGGCAAGACAAGACCCGACTTTTTCTAATGTTGATGTGAACCTTAAATTCAATCGTCCTGAAATACAATTGTCTGTTGACAGGATGAAAGTAAAAGACCTTGGCTTAACTACAGAAGATGTGGTAGCTGCCATACAGGCTGCGTTCAGCGGCGGCCGGCTGGCTTATTTTATTATGGGTAGTGATCAGTATGAAGTAATAGCGCAGGTGGCACATACTGACAGAAGCGAACCAGCAGATATATCACGCTTATATGTACGCAATACAAGCGGTGAAAATATACCATTAAGTTCTGTGGTGCAGTTAGTGGAAAGCAGCAGCCCCACTACATTGTATCACTATAACCGTTATAAAGCAGCAACCATTTCAGCCTCTTTATCAGAAGGCAAAACAATTGGCGATGGCATTAAAGCCATGCAGGCTATTGCCAATAAAACATTGGATGAAAGTTTTCAAACGGCGCTAAGCGGGCCATCAAGAGATTATGCTGAAAGTTCATCCAATATCGGCTTTGCATTTACATTGGCGTTGTTGCTTATCTATTTAATTCTTGCTGCGCAGTTTGAAAGTTTTCTTGATCCGTTTACCATTATGTTCACCGTGCCGTTAGCATTAGCCGGTGCTTTACTAAGCTTATACATCTTTGGTCAAACCTTGAATATTTTTTCTGAAATAGGAATGATTATGTTGATTGGTTTGGTAACCAAGAATGGAATTTTAATTGTTGAGTTTGCCAACCAAAAACGGGAGCAGGGCATGAATAAATATGAAGCGGTTGTTGAAGCTGCCAACCAACGTTTGCGCCCAATATTAATGACGAGCCTTGCCACATCATTAGGTGCATTGCCCATTGCATTAAACCTTGGTGCATCTGCCAGCAGCCGTGTGCCATTAGGTATTGTTGTAGTAGGTGGAATTTTGTTTTCGTTAATACTTACGTTGTTTGTAATACCGGCGATGTACTCATTTATATCAGGCAAACACAAAGCGCACAAAACAGAGATTACTGAATAATTTTTGAACAATTTATAGATTATGAAATACACATTGCTTCCATTAATTGCATTGATTGCTGCGTGTAATTCAAACTCGCAAAGTCAACAACAAACAACATCGGTTGACAAAAATATTTCAGATTCAGCCTTGCTTGATACGGTTGAACATAGAACGTTTGAATATTTCTGGAGTGGCGCAGAACCTAACAGCGGCATGGCGCCGGAACGTATTCACATGGATAATGATTATCCTGCCCATGATCAATCAACCATTGCAGTTGGTGGCAGCGGCTTTGGTTGCATGGCGTTGCTTGCTGGTATTGAACGTGGTTATATAACAAGGCAACAAGGCTTGCAACGTTTCAAAGAGATTATTTCATTTCTTGAAAAAGCGGATCGTTTTCATGGCGCTTATCCACATTGGTTAAATAATAAAGATGGACATGTAAAGCCTTTTGGATACGATGATGATGGCGGTGATCTTGTTGAAACATCATTTCTTTTTCAAGGCCTTCTTTGTGTACGCCAGTATTTTAAAGATGGCAGTGATGAAGAAAAAAAATTAAGTGCACGCATAGATACTTTATGGCATGGAGTTGACTACAATTGGTATAGAAGAGATGGTCAAAATGTATTATTCTGGCACTGGAGCCCTGACTATGCATGGAAAAAAAATTTTGCGGTGCATGGTTATAATGAATGCATGCTTTTATATATAATGGGTGCATCATCACCAACACACAGTATAACAAAAGAGGTGTATGATGAAGGCTGGGCACAAAATGGTGCGATTAATAAAATAAGTTCTTATAAAAATGATACGCTGCATTTATTTATGCAGGGCAATCCGCCGCACGGTGGTCCGTTGTTCTGGTCGCATTACTCATACCTGGGATTAAATCCGCACAATCTTAAAGATAAGTACGCTGATTACTGGAAAGAGCTGAGTACTATGGCTAAAATAAATTATCAGTGGTGTGTTGATAATCCAAAGCATTATATTGGTTACAGCGATAGCAGTTGGGGTTTAACAGCCAGTTATTCAGTAAAAGGTTATGCAGCACATGCACCTGATGAAGAAAATGATCTTGGAGTGATATCGCCCACCGCGGCCATTTCATCAATTACATATACACCCAAGCAATCACTTGCTGCAATAAGGCATTGGTATGAAAATGATAATTTGCGTGATAAAATCTGGGGACAATATGGCTTTTATGATGCGTTTAGCGAAACAGCAAAATGGTATCCTGATCATTATCTTGCTATTGACCAGGGCCCTGAAGTAGTGATGATAGAAAATTATAGAAGCGGCTTGCTTTGGAGATTGTTTATGAGTTGCGCTGAAGTAAAAAGTGGGTTAACGAAGTTAGGTTTTGAAAGCTCCTATCTAAAATAAGAAGCATCTCACTTAAGAAAGATGCTTCTATAAATTCTTATTTATTAGGCTGCGGCGTGTAACGCAAATAAGGTTTTACAATATTCAAGCCTTTTGGAAATTTTTCTTTTGCAGCTTCAGTTGTTACAGCAGGCACAACAATTACATCTTCACCTTCCTTCCAGTCTGCAGGTGTTGCAACGCTATAGTTTGCAGTAAGCTGCAGGCTGTCTAACACACGCAATACTTCATTAAAATTTCTGCCGGTGCTTGCAGGATATGTTATCATCAGCTTCACTTTTTTATCCGGCCCGATAATAAATAAAGAACGCACAGTAAAAGTTTCAGAAGCGTTCGGATGAATCATACCATAAGCATTAGCAATACTTTTATCTTCATCAGCAATTAAAGGAAAATCAACATTTACATGTTGCGTTTCATTAATATCGTTTATCCAGCCGGCATGTCTATCCAGCTTATCAACACTTAAAGCCAGCACTTTTGTATTGCGCTTGGCAAACTCTCCCTGCAATAAAGCCGTTTTACCAAGTTCTGTTGTACAAACCGGCGTAAAGTCTGCCGGGTGCGAAAACAATATTCCCCAACCATTGCCGAGATATTCATAAAAATCAATTTCACCAACCGATGTTTTTGCTGTAAAGTTTGGAGCAACATCTCCCAGGCGTAAACTCATAAAAATTATTTTTTAGTACGTGAAGATATAACTCTATCAAATTAGTAGGAATTAATTTTCTTCTTTTCTTTTAACAACAAGATACCAGTCTCCATCAAGCGGCAGGTATCCAAAATCATAACAATAAAAATAAGTGCTGCCTTTTTTGGTAGTATAAGTATGCGTGATGTATTTAAATGAGAAGCCTTCGTGTATCAATTTTTCTTTTTTTGCTTTTGCAGTTTCATGGTCAGGTGGTAAAAGCGCTTCAAGTATTCTGCGGTTCTTACTCAAAGCATTATTAATGTTGCGCATGTAATTATTAGTGTTTGATTTAAGCTGGTTGTTGTAATTATTACGGCAATAATCGTCACAGAATTTTTTATCAGATCGTCCACGTAACGTTTTATTGCAGTGCAAACATGCTTTAAGTTCTTCTTTCATAAAAGTGATTTATAAAGATAAGACTTTTCAGTTACAATCGTTTACAAACGCATACATGCGTAGTTAAACGGATAAAAACCGGGTAATGCTTTTCAGTAACCGCATCTTTGTTTCGTCATTGGTAAGGCGCCGCCAGTGATTGAAATAACAAATTTTAAAAACCAGTTTCGCTTTGCGGAACGCAAAAATCTTTTTATGTACGCACTAAAAAACAAAGTTCAGTTGATTGGAAATCTTGGAAATAATCCGGACATACGCACCACAGAAGCCGGTAAGAAAATGGCACGTTTCAGTATTGCCACTAATGAAAGTTACCGCTCTGCAAAGGGTGAAAAGGTTATTGAAACACAATGGCATAATCTTATTGCCTGGGGCAAGGTTGCCGATATTGCGGAGCAATTTTTATCAAAGGGCAGCGAGGTTGCTATTGAAGGCAAACTCATAAACCGAAATTATACTGATAAAAACGGTACCAAACATTATATAACCGAAGTTCAGGTAAATGAAGTTTTAATGTTGGGTGATAAAAAGCAGAAAGCATAATAGTAGTACACCTGCAGCTTAGTTTAAACTGTAGCGTAAGTGTAAATTTATTTTTGTTTTGGTACAACCAAATTTTAATATTTACGTATAAATATGAACTATTATTACATCAAAACTATCTGCTTAAACTAACATGCAGGAACAGAATCAAAGTTTGATGCCCTGGCAAAGCACCAGTTATAAGAACGCTGACGTACTAATAAAAAAAGTTTTATGAAAACTGATATTCTTCTTATCCTTTAATCTCTGTTTCTGCTCCTTTTTCATTAAATAATTTACAGCTTACTGTAAATTATTTTTTTGTATGAACTAAAATAATTAGTAATTTGCGGCTAAATCTATTAGTTATGAGTTTTGCCGGAAAAAATTTTAAGCATTTGCGTAAACTGCGCGGCTGGACGCAGGAAGAGTTTGCGCATAAATTAAAGATCAAACGTTCATTGGTTGGTGCTTATGAAGAAGAACGTGCGGAGCCAAGGCTTGATGTTCTTGAAAACCTTTGCAGCATTTTTAAATTAAGTCTTGATGAATTATTGTTGAAAGATTTAAGCGCTTCTAAAAAAGGAGGAACCTATCTTGATAAACGCAGGCAGTTAAAATTGCAGGGTGAAATAAATGAAATTCAGTTTGTACCCGTAAAAGCAGCAGCAGGTTATTTAGCCGGCTATGCCGATCCTGATTTTGTAGATGAATTGAACACCTTTACTTTACCGATGCTTGCACCCGGCGAATACCGTGCTTTTGAAATAATTGGAGACAGCATGTTGCCTACACCAAGCGGTAGTATTATAGTTGGTGAAAGGGTAGAAGCCATGGATGATATTAAAGCAAATAACACTTACATAGTGGTTTCAAAAACTGAAGGCATTGTTTATAAGCGCATCATGAAAAATAATCGCTATAAGAACAAGCTTACTTTAATCAGTGATAACCCGCAGTATGAACCTTATCATGTAAATCCGGATGATGTGCTTGAAGTTTGGAAAGCACAAATGGTAATTACAAAAGCAAACACGCAGCAACGGTGGGATGTAAACCAGCTTGCAGGCTTGGTAAATAATCTACAGGACCAGGTGACTAATTTAAAAAGAAAAATGAATTGAAGAATTATGTGATTGCACAAGTTAATAATTAACCGTTTTAGCGTTAATCCCTTTGTGCTTTAGTGTAATATAGTTGTATCATTTTTTAAAAACTCGTCTACTGCTTTAGCGCATTCTCTTCCTTCAGCAATTGCCCAAACCACTAATGATTGTCCGCGGCGCATATCGCCTGCAGCAAATATTTTTTTGTGATTGGTTTGATATGTTTTGTTGTCGGCTTTAATATTCTTTCTTTCATCAAGCTCAATCTGCAGATCATTCAGCATGCCTTCATATTGCGGATTTGTAAAACCCATTGCCAGCAAAACAAGATTGCAGGGAAGTATTTTTTCAGTGCCTTCTATCTCTTTAAAGCCCGCAGCTTTGCCATCTTCGGTAATCTTCCATTCAAGACTAACAACTTTCAACGCATACAAATTACCACGCTCATCATGCATAAATTCTTTAGTTGCGATTGCCCATTCTCTTTCAGAACCTTCTTCATGTGATGATGTTGTTTTTAACGTCATCGCGTAAACAGGCCAGGGCATATAATGCGTTCTTGATTTCGGGGGTTGAGGCAACAATTCAATTTGTATAACTGATAATGCGCCCTGCCTTTTTGAAGTGCCGATACAATCACTGCCGGTATCTCCGCCACCGATAACAATTACATGTTTGCCATGCGCTGATATAGGTTCATGATAAATATTGCTTTCAATGTTTTTATTAGCAAACGGATCTTTACCGGCAACATTTTTATTTTGCTGTTTTAAAAATTCCATTGCGAAATAAACGCCTTTCAATTTGCGGCCATTAATGTTTAAATCTCTTGGCACTGTTGAACCACCAGCAAGTACAACTGCATCATAATTATTATATATTTCTTTAACGGGAATGTTTACGCCAACGTTTGCATTACATTTAAAAATTACGCCTTCTTCTTCCATTAGCTTAAGCCTTCTGTCAACAATTCTTTTTTCAAGTTTAAAATCAGGAATACCATAACGCAGCAAGCCGCCCGGCGCATCATCTCTTTCAAAAACGGTTACAGTATGTCCGGCATAATTTAATTGCGCTGCAGCTGCAAGCCCTGCCGGACCTGAACCAACAACAGCCACTTTTTTTCCTGTGCGGATATTTATTTTTTTCGGCTGAACGAAATTGTTATCAAAAGCAATTTCAATAACATGCTTCTCTATTTCTTCAATAGTTACAGGTGGTTGTGTTAAACCTAAAACACAAGCATGTTCGCAAGGTGCAGGACAAATACGCCCTGTAAATTCAGGGAAATTATTAGTTAAAGAAAGTATGTCATATGCTTCTTTCCAGCTCTTTCTGTAAATCGCATCATTAAATTCAGGTATGATGTTTCCTAACGGGCAACCGCTTTGGCAAAACGGAACACCACAATCCATACAGCGTGCAGACTGATGATTTAACTCTTCATCAGAATACCTGCCTATAAATTCATGAAAATTTTTTATTCTTTCCGGCACCGGTATTTTAACCGGCACTTCTCTTTCAAACTCAAGAAATCCTGTTGGTTTGCCCATCGAATCTTATAAATTTTTAAGTGTTGTTTATGCTAAAGATTAAGCGTTTTGATGTTGCCGTTGTAAGCTACGCTGAAGAAGCACTTGCTTATAATCTTTGGGAAATACCTTAATAAAATTTTTTGATTGATTTTCAAAATCGTTCATCATAAATTTTGCAACAGTACTGCCTGTTGCTTCAACATGTTTTTGCATTAATTGTTGTAAGATAATTTCATCTTCTTCTGTAAGTAAATCAAGATCTACCATTTCTTTATTACAATTGTCTGCAAAATTTCCAGTTAGATTATATACATAAGCAATGCCGCCACTCATGCCGGCAGCAAAGTTTTTTCCTGTTGCACCAAGTATCACCGCAATTCCGCCAGTCATGTATTCGCAGCCATGATCACCAACACCTTCAGTTACAACAACAGCACCGGAGTTGCGCACACAAAAACGCTCACCGGCTTTGCCACGTATAAACACTTCTCCTTCTGTTGCGCCATACAAAGCAACGTTGCCTATAATTATATTTTCTTCCGGAATATAGTTTGCATTTTTTGGTGGATAGATAATGAGTCTTGCACCACTCAAACCTTTACCAAAATAATCATTGGCATCGCCTTC
>CAZZXW010000092.1:0-10358 GCA_964658095.1 uncultured Parafilimonas sp.
AATGGTGCTTCCCAGATCACGTTCACGGTTCGAAAACTTTACGGCTATGTAGCGTGTATTATTATCACGATAAATAAACGCCGGCCCGGTGAGCAACACAATGTCAGATATTTCATTTAAAGGCACCTTGCTGCCATTTTCAGTAGGCACCATAAGATTCTCAATCTTTTCTTTCGTGTCCCGATATTCCTGCGGATAACGTACACGAACATCAAACCTTCTTTCACCTTCATACAATTCGGTTGCCGATTTGCCACCAATTGCCATTTCAATAACAGAGTTGGCATCTGCAGTATTTACACCATACAAAGCCATGCGTTGCTGATCTAACTGGATGCGAAATTCAGGCTGGCCTAGGTTTCTTAGCAATCCAAGATCTTCAATACCATAAACTGTTTTTAGTTGTCTTGCCACCTGCTTAGCCAGTGTATCTAAAGTGCCGAATTCAGGGCCATAAATTTTTACAGCCAGTGATGCATTAACGCCTGCTACAGCTTCTTCAACATTGTCTCTTATGGGCTGTGAATAGTTAAGCACAATGCCTGGAATTTTACTTAACTGGTTGTTCATACTATCAATTAGATCATCTTCAGAAAGCTTTCGCTTCCACTGTTCATGCGGATATAAATCAACCTGTATCTGTATATCAAAAAAACCTTTGGGATCGGTGCCATCATTGGTTCTTCCAACCTGTGCCAGTGTTTGTTTTACTTCGGGAAATTCACGGAGTATATCCACCATTTTATTTGAAACTGTTCTTGATTCACTTAATGAAATACTCATCGGGCATTCCGCTTCTACCCAAAGTGCGCCTTCATTTAAAGCAGGCAAAAATTCAGTACCGATAAACTTCACTGAAAAAAATGTTACTGCCATAAATGCTACGGCAATAAACAGGCTTGTGTTAGGATATTTATATGTTTTGTTGAAAAGCTTTGTTATGCCTTTTTCAAAAAAATTGACAACAACATTATGTTTTTCTTTTACATTTTTTTTGAGAAGAATACTTGAAATAGCGGGCACAAAAGTTAGTGTTAACAGCAATGCACCTAATAATGCAAACGCCAATGTATAAGCAAGTGGCGAGAACATTTTGCCTTCAACTTTCTGAAAAGAAAATATCGGAATTAAACAGGTTATAATAATAAGCTTTGAAAAGAAAATGGACTTACCCATTTCAGTGCCTGTATTTTTAAATATACCAAGCTTTGCAAGCTTATTATATTTATCCATGCCTACTTCCCTGGCTTTTTGGTCAAGCACTACAAACAAGCCTTCCACCATTACTACAGCACCATCTATAATAATCCCAAAATCAACTGCACCAAGGCTCAGCAAATTGGCCGACATGCCTTTAATGCGCATGCAGATAAATGCAAATAATAATGATAATGGAATAATAATGCTTACAGTTACAGTAGTGCGCCAGTCAGCCATAAATAAAAACACAATTACAGTAACGAGTATAATACCTTCTAAAAGATTATGCAATACAGTATGCTGCGCAAAATCCATAAGGTTGGTACGGTCATAAAACGTATCAATCTTTACACCGATGGGTAAAATATTTTTGTTCAGCTCATCAACTTTTTTATGTATTGCATCTAATACAATTGCAGGGTTTTCACCTTTACGCATTACAACTATTCCTTCAATTACATCGGGCTGTTTATCTCTTGTAACCCAACCTAATCTTGGCACACCGGCTTCTTTAACCTGCGCCACATCTTTAACAAGAATGGGCACACCTTTTATATTAGCAACAATAATATTTTCAATATCACTGATGTTATTTAATATACCAATACCTCTTACAACATAAGCCTGGCCGTTACGTTCAATTACATCGCCACCAACATTTATATTGCTTTTTTGTATTGCATTAAATACATCAAGCGGTGAAAAATTATACTTGGTAAGTATGCTTGGGTTTACATCAACCTCAAACGTTTTTTCTTCACCGCCAAAACTGTTTACATCAGCAACACCGGGCACAGATTTAAACTGCCTGTCTAACACCCATTCCTGTATTGTTGTTAGGTCACGAATGGAATAGGTTTCGCTTTTTAAAGTATAGCGATAGATCTCACCGGTTGGTCCATAAGGTGGTTCAACTTCAGGCTTTACACCATCAGGCAGATCTGCATTACCTAACCTGCTTAAAACCTGTTGCCTTGCAAAAGCATCATCCACATCATCATCAAAAATTATTCTAATGTATGATAAGCCAAAAGCTGAAGTAGAGCGCAGATTTGCTTTTTTCTGCACACTGTTTAAAGCCACTTCCATTGGTATGGTGATGAGCTTTTCTACTTCTTCCGCACTGCGCCCCGGCCATTGTGCAATAATGATTATCTGCGTGTTGGTAACATCAGGAAAGGTTTCTATCGGCGTAGCTTTATAACTTACAAAACCAATTACCGCCATTACTGCCGTTAGAAAAAAAACAAAATACCTGTGCCGTAAAGAAAAATATATGATGCTTTTAATGAACTTGTTCATTGTAATTTTTTTGTTCTAAAACTCTGCATTCAGGGCATTGTATAAAAGCAATTGATTTTTGGTAACTACTTTATCGCCTACATTAAGATCACCATTGATGTATGCTTTTGCGCCGGAAACCTGCAACAGATCAACTTGCTTTACTTTAAGGCTATCTTTTGAATAGTAACAAACAATGTAGTTCTTGCCATCTTCTGTAAGCACGCTGCTGAACGGTATGCACAATGCCTGGTTAGATTGCTTTGCATTTACAACAACCTTCGCAAACATATCCGGCTTAAGCGTTAAGTCAGAATTAGAAAGTTTTATCCTCACTTTCATTGCTTTATTATCAGGGTCTAATACCTGGCTTATATTATCTACTTTGCCATTATAAACCTTATCAGGAAATGCCAGTGTTGTTACCTGCGCATCTGCACCTACCGCTATCTTTGATATATCTTCTTCAAACACATTTGCCCAAACCCAAACATCTTTAAGATCAGAAACAGTAAAGAGGTTATCGCCTGCATCAGCACGAATAAAATCGCCTGCATTAATTTTCTTTTCAACTATGTAACCGCTGATAGGTGAAACAAGTTTATAAGTTCCGTTTGCAGATGTTTGCACGCCGCTGTTAAGATTGATAGAAGAAGTAATTTTTTGCTTTGCAGATAATGCCTTTTGATAATCTTCTTTTGCTTCGAGGTATTCTTTCTCACTAGCAATACCACTTTGATATAATGACTGCTCATTATCCAGTTCTTTCTTGGCAATTGTTATGTCTGATTCACTGCTTGAAAGATCTGCATAGTTGCCTGCAATATCAGCACTACGTACAACAGCAAGCACTTCTCCTTTCGTTACTTTATCACCAAGTGAAACCCTTGATTCTATTACCTGGCCGCTACTGTTGGGATAAATTTTGTTTACATTATTTTCATCAAAGCTTACCTGGCCGCTAAGTGTTAACGCGTTATCAATATCGCAATTACCAACAGTGCCCACCTGTATCATCTTTGCCATGGTATCACTTAAAACAAATTTATCAGGTGCGGGTTCTTCTGTTTTATGATGGCATGATAAAACCAACATGATAAATGTTGTTATAATGGTGTAGTTGAAAATTTTCTTCATTTGAATGTGTCTTTTTTTATTGTGCAATGGAATGTTCATGATAATTATTTTTGTTCTGAACATTTCAAGATTGTATTATTTAATTATATCAATGCCAACCTGGTAATTCAGTTCATCTGTTGCCAGTAACAGGTTTAAGTTTTGCTGAAGCACCCTTTCCTGAAGATCTCTATAATCATTAAAAAAGCTAATAAACTCGAGCAGACTTACCTGCCGCTGCCTGTAACTTTTTATCATGTTATTATACAGCGTATCATACTTTGAATAAAAGCCTGGCTGTACAGCGTTGTTTTGCTCAATTAAAAAATTTATCTTTCTATATGCGTTTTCAATGTTGTTCCGCAACTCATTTTCTGCATTGCTTTCTAAAGCTTGTTGTTGTTTTACAGCATAACCAGCGGCTTGTATGTTGCCTTTGTTTTTGTTGAAAAGAGGCAGCGGCAAAGAAAAACCTATACCATAATAATCAGGCGCATAGTTAGACTGCTTGTCAAAGTTTGGTGTTAATGTAATATCAGGATTGCGCAAAGCTTTTTGATAAGTAAGCTGTTGCTGCTGATAAATTGTTTGCTGTTGCTGCAATTTATAATATGGGTTGTTTGCTATGGCCTGACTGATGAACACATCAAGGTTTTCTGGCAATGTTAACCTTGGCTGAATTGAATCTGAGGGTTTAATAAATATGCCCACATCGAAATGAAGCAATGTTTTCAAATCAGCTTCCTCATCTGCAATTGAATTATTTAATGCTGTTGCATCCTGCAATAATGAAACAGAAAGCGATTGTATCTGCAGCAAATCTTTTTCAGAAATATTACCGGCATTAAACTGCACCTGCATGCCATTAAGCAATGTATCAAGCTGTTGCTTTGCCTGTATAAAAAAATTATAACTGCGCAGTTGTCTTGCAATGGTATAATAATCTATGTGCAACTGGCTTCTTAATTTTCTTATTACATCCTGCAGTTGCAGGTTATTAATTTCAGCATTTGTTTTTGCTGCGGCGATTAATTTACCTCGTTTACCTGCTGTTTTAATCAGTTGTTGCACCTCTATAAAATATTGTTCGCCTGATGTGCCATCCGCGTATGTTTTATACGGAAATAATTTATGATTGGCGCTAATAACCTGGTCAGTAACTAAAACAGGGTTATCCCAATACTTCGCCTGGTTTATTAAGGCAGTGGCCGCATCAACATTATAATGTGCTGCAAGTATTTGCAGGTTGCTGTCTATAAAACGCTGTTCTGCCTGCGGCAGAGAAATAGCAATTGTATCTGTTTGTGCATCTACTTTTATAAAGCACATTAAACAAACAATTACATAAAACAGCCTGTGTTTAACAAGCACATTTAAAATTATCACCTTAAAAGTTTTCTTATAAATTAATTAAGCTCTATTAAAATTTTTCATACCGGCAAGTATGGTTAGAAAAATTAAGCTTTCGGCGGGGGCGGATTTATTTCTTTATAAAAAAGGAAATAATAATGTTCATTTACAGGAACGGCATAACTGCTGTTAACTGTATAATGGCAATTACGAATTTTTAAAACCGGAACAGAAAAAGCAGTAAGTGTAAAGTGTTTTAAAAACTGGAAGTCTTTATGGCCATCGTTCGGATATTCAGGAAACTGATTATGATGATTAAGTATTATTTCGCCAACATATTCCGCTATCGAATTTATTTCGTTGACTTCGTATAAAGTTTTGGTTGTTTTAATTGGATTATAATCCTGTGCGTAAATACTTAAATTAAGTATCTGAACAGCCATTATAAAAACAACCAAGTTTGAAATAAGATTTTTAAACTTCATTCAGGACGCAAAACTAAACTAAATTAAAAAAAATTTGTTGTTAATGCTTATTAAACATTAGCCGGTTTAAAATTATTAAAGCCTGCTTAACCTTTCAGCCGCTTCTTTTAATGTTTCTTCTCTTTTTGCAAAACAAAAGCGTAATACTTTATCATCTTTTTTTGATTGATAAAAACTGCTTAGCGGAACCGTGGTTACGCCATAATCTTTGGTTAACCTTATAGCAAGCTCCATGTCATTTTCATCTGAGAAATCTCTAAAACTGTAACATTGAAAGTAGCTGCCATAAGATGGAATGGCTTTAAATTTTGTTGCCTGCATCAATCCCTGCAAAAAATCTCTTTTGCGCTGAATAAATTTACCTAATGAAAGATAAGCAGCCTCATTGTTTAAAAATTCTGCCAGTGCAACCTGTACAAAACTGTTACAGCTAAAACAATTAAACTGGTGCACTTTTCTAAATTCTTTCATCAGTAATTGCGATGCAATGCAGTAACCAATCTTCCATCCGGTGCAGTTATATGTTTTGCCAAATGAAAAACAAACAAAACTTTTTTCAAGCAGTTCCGGGTAACGCAAAATGCTTTGGTGCGGTATATCATCAAAGATCAAATGTTCATACACTTCATCGCTTATAATAAAAATGTTTTTATCTGCTACAATTTGTTTTAGCTGCTCTATATCCTTTGTATTTAATACAGCACCGGTTGGGTTATGCGGAGAGTTTATAATAATTGCTTTTGTTTTATCAGTGATCTTATTTTTCACTTCATCCCACGGAATTGTGAATGATGGAAACTGCAATTGTATCAACACAGGTTTGGCACCATTGATAAGTATATTCGGTATGTAGCTATCATATGCAGGTTCAAAAACAATTACCTCATCATCTTTATTTAATATGCTGGTAAGCGCTGTATAAATTGCATAAGTGCCGCCGGGTGTAATTGTTATTTGCTGGTCTGCATTTATTGATGTTGCATAAAGCTGTTGTATTTTATGCGCAAGTTTTTCTCTTAATGAAAGTAAGCCGTTGGTATGCACATATTGATTGTTGCCATCCAGCATTGCTTTGTTTACCAGCGCAATTAATTCTTCGCTCATCGTAAAATCAGGAAAGCCCTGGCCAAGGTTGATAGCATTGTATTCAACAGCTAACTGGCTCATTACTGTGAATATGGTGGTGCCGGTATCAGGAAGTTTAGAGTACATTTTATTTTGAACCAGTTATTAAAGCATGAACGTTTTTATCACTTTGTAAATTATTCATCTGTCTTATAATCCAATTACTTTTAAAAGTAACAAAAGCACTTTCCGGATGTATAGTTAAGTGTTTAGGATCGGGTAAAAGTGAAATTATTTTAGCTGCCTCATTACGGCTTAAAACTTTGGCAGGCTTATGAAAATAATATTGCGCTGCTGCTTCAATACCAAAAATTCCTTTACCCATTTCAATTGTATTAAGATATAGTTCAAGTATGCGTTGTTTGCTCCATATCCATTCAATCAATTTTGTATACACTGCTTCAATTGGCTTTCTTATGTATCGCAAAATACCTTCACCCTGAAAAAGAAAAACATTCTTAGCTGTTTGCTGGCTTATGGTACTTGCTGCGGCACCGGCAGGGCGGTTGTTTGTTTTATGATTGTTATCAATACTTCTGTCAATTGCCTTCCAGTCAAAACCATTGTGTGTGGCAAACAACTGGTCCTCGCCGGCAATTGCAGCCAGCTTTGCGTTTGCAGAAATATTATTCCATGAAACATAATTTCTTTGCAAGCCATAACCACTTACCCAACTGCTTAATTGCATAATTGTTATGGGTGGCATTACCCATTTACATACAAGCAGATAAACAAGTGAAATAATAAAAGCGTATATAATTATTTTAAAGATGCGGCGACAAAGTCTTGTAAAAATTGATCGGTTCTTCATTGCAATTGCAAGCCAAAGTACTAACAGAATAATGACAGATAAAAATAAAATTAAATTTGGCCGGCCGCATGGCTGCGCATAAAAATAGTTGTTGCCAGCGCTATACCAAATACTATAAGTATTGCACCTGAAATACGATTTATAAGATGAATGTTATGAGGCGTAAGCTTGTTTCTTATATTATTTGCAAGCAATACTTTTGAAAAATCAGCAGACAAATTAAATGCAAGCGCAACTACAAAAACAATCAGGCGGTATTGTTCCGGGTGGTTCATCAGCTTTGAATCAGCGGTAATAGTTGCCGTAGCTGCAAACCAAAAAAGCATCGTGCCGGGATTAAGCAAATTCATAAAAAATCCTGAAATGAAAATACCTGCAAGGTCTCTTTTGCGCAAGTTTGCAATTACATGAATGCCTTTATCTGATGTTTGTATTTTACGAAAAAAGAAATTAAACACGCCGAGTATAATAAGCAATGTGCTGCCTGCAACACCAATAATAAGTTGATGTTGCATGGCTGCATCAAAAATATGCGTGAACAAATTGCAGATTAAAACAATAATAACATCACTGACTGAAACACCTGCAATAAAAGCATAACCTCCACGATGCCCGTTATTTAAACTTTGTTTAAGTATAGAAAAAATTATCGGTCCAACAGAAACCCCTAATAAAATACCCAGTATTAAACCTTTGATAATTGCTTCCATTATAGCCAGTGTATTTGCTTAAATGTAAACAGTACTAAATGAATAAAAACACAAACAATGCTATATCCATGCCTGATTAATTATTCAGCTTATTCTTTAAATTTTTTGAATAATGATGTTGCTGTGTGGCCGCCAAAGCCAAATGTATTATTCATTGCATAGGTTATGTTTTTTTGTACGGATTCGCCTAAAACAACATTTAAATTTTTAGGGAAGTTATCATCAAGTGTTTTTGTATTGATAGTAGCAGGAATTAAATTATTTTGCAAAGCAAGCACACAAATAATAGCTTCAACGGCACCAGTGCCTCCAAGTAAGTGGCCGGTCATAGATTTTGTAGCACTGATAAGTAATTTTTTGTTATCATGAAATATTTTATCAATGGCAACAGCCTCACTCAAATCACCTTGGTAGGTTGAAGTAGCATGTGCATTTATGTAGTCAATATCGCCTGGCTGTAATTGTGCTTCCTTAAGCGCTTTTACCATACCAAGCACTGCACCTTTGCCATCGGGTGGTGTTCCGGTTAAATGATATGCATCTGCTGCTAAACTGCCTGCAATCATTTCAGCATAAATTACTGCATTGCGTTTAATTGCGTGCTCATATTCTTCAAGTATTACTGCGCCGGCGCCTTCACCTAAAACAAAACCATCCCTGTCTTTATCGAAAGGTTTTGATGCTGAAGCCGGGTCATCATTTTTTTTAGATAAAGCTTGTGTTGCATTAAAACCACCTATTGTAGCTGTGGTTACAGATGCTTCAGAACCACCTGCAATCATGAGTATAGCCTTGCCGGCACGAATGGTATCAAAGGCATTTATAATGGCGTTGTTTGATGAAGCACATGCAGAAACAGGGCAGTAATTTGGGCCGTATAATTTATACCTGATAGAAAGTATGCCAGCCGCTATATCATTAATTATTTTGGGTACAAAAAATGGTGAAAAATGAGGTATGCCATTTCCAAGTGCAAATTCGCTTACCTGTTCTTCAAAGGTTACTGTGCCGCCATTACCTGAACCCCAGATAACGCCCATCTCGCTTCTTTCTTCTTCTGAAAATAAATTAAAATCAATCTTGCCGTTTGTTACGGCTTCATCTGTTGCGGCAACTGCATATTGCGAAAACAAATCATACTTGCGCAATTCTTTTTTATCGAAGTATTTTTCAGCATTAAAATTTTTTACTTCACAGGCAAACTTTGTTTTAAAGTTTTCCGGATTAAACTTGGTAATTGTTGCAGCGCCGCTTTTGCCTTCAACACAATTCTTCCAAAATTCTTCTATTGAATTACCTAAAGGTGTAATAGCTCCTATGCCTGTAATTACAACTCTTCTCATTTTATACCTGGTTTGTTGATTGCTTAATTAAACAGAATAATATTACTGTGCATTAAATAAAGCAATCGCTACAAATATCAAACTAACTTATTAAACGGCAATGGCAAGTTTATGCGTATAACCGTAATAAAAAAACCGCCATTAAGACGGTTTTATTTATTGATCTTTATTTTTTATTATGGATTATATCCATTGTTATTATCATCATTGCCATTGCTGTTATCAATGTTTAATGGATAACCATACGTTCCATCGTAACCAGGGTAAACGCCTTCCAGTTTTACAGTGCCATGCGCATTATTAAGAATGTTCTTTAAGTCATCAACACTGTTTACATCTTGCCCGTCAACGCTTGTTATAATAAAGCCTTCCTGAATTTTTGTATTGCTTAATAATCCTTTATTAATCTTTTTTACCTGCACACCGCCGGTTATATCATTTTTTTGTGCGGTTTGTTTATCAACAGTAACAAGATCAGCACCGAGGTTATCAAAAGATGTTTCCGTTTTTACAACTTCATAATTACCCGATTTGTTTTTTAAAACAATTGGAGTAGTGTACTCTTTTCCATCTCTTACATAAGTTACATTTATTTTATCACCTGGCTTGTAGCCTGCAATCTGTTCTTGTAATTCAGAACCGCTATTAATTTCTATACCATTAATTTTTGTGATAAAATCCCCTTTCTTTATACCAGCAGCTCTTGCTGCACCATCTTCTGCGGTTCCGTTTACAAAAACACCGGGGCCATCTGCAATTCCGTTTGCTTTTCTTTGTTCATCAGTTAAATAATCAGGAGAATAATTAACACCTATGTATGCTCTTTGAACTGTACCAAATTTAATAAGGTCATTAACCGCTTTTTTAACGATGTTAACAGGAATAGCATACGAATAACCTGCATAAGAACCGGTTGGTGACGCAATGGCTGAATTAA
>CAZZXW010000093.1:0-10060 GCA_964658095.1 uncultured Parafilimonas sp.
TTTCCTGCAAGGCAGGTATAATTTCTTCTTTCAAAATTTTACCAAACAAGTTGAGATGTGTGTTTATTTCCTCCTGCACTTTTGAAAGAATATCTTCATCAACCGCAGGGCTTATTTGCTTCTGTGTTTTTTTCCCAAGGTTTGATATGGCAAGAATATAAGGATAACGCACCCTGAAAAACTCATCAAGATTGGATGAAAAAATAGAAAGAAATTTTATACGCTCATATAACGGTACTGTTGCATCTGCTGCTTCCATAAGCACACGCAGGTTAAAACCAAGCCAGCTTAAATCACGGTTATTAAACATAATATTTAAAGCGGCAATGATGATTTTGCACCACTGGAAATTGTTTGTGTTTTATCAAAAAATAAAACGGCTATTGCAAACGCAGCAACAGATATTACAAGACCGATCATAAAAATATAATAAGCAATGCGTATCAGTTTATACTTTCTGCCCAGCACTACAGACAGCATGTAAATATCTTTAATCAAAGAGCCATATAAATAATCCGGGTCTTTCATCATCTTTCGCATAGCTGCATCATATTTTTCAAACGGCGCTTTATAAAAATTTCCAAAGAATAATAAATTAGTTTTTTTATCAAGCACATCCTGGTCAGTGAATGTACCGCCAGAAACTTTCGGTCGCGTAGCAAGTATAGATAACACAATGGTTGTTACAGCTACTAATAAAAAGAATATAGTTGGAATGGTAAGCGCCGGTTCTTCTTCCAGCTTACGCATAAGTACGCCAAGAATTACCGAAATAATAATTGAGTTGACTGATATAAGTATGTTGGCTTTATGATCTGCCATATCGCTTAACTTAAGATGATTTTCTGAAGTAAGCCGCAACATGGTTTGAATGCCTTTTGTAGTTAAAGAATTAGCATTATTAATAGTAAGATCATCTTCTTGCTGATCTTCTTTTATTTTCTTTTTAATTTTTTTCATGTTTTCTTTTTTCTTTTTATCCAGTAATTCTTTGCAATAGGCTGTATAAAAATGAACGCCGTTAAGTACTTCAAGCGATTTTACATTCCACTCGTGTTCAGAAATCTTTCCTACCCGTAAATTATATTCTTCAAATACTCTTTGATTGGCTTTTTTAAATTCTTTTGTGCCAAGATGATACACATCAGCATCACATAAAATTTCCTGCAAAAGATTTAACGGGTTGCGTGGCATTTTGGTGGCAATGATGCATGCTTCAATTTCGGGTATCAGTTCTTTGTCTGCATCATCAAATTCATTCATAAAGGCTTTCATGATCTCCACACTTTTTTCTTCATGCCCGTGAAAGCCTTCAGTATACAAATGCCCTGTATCATGAAACCAGGCTGCAATATATAATGTAAGCATCTGCACATCGCTTAAATTATAGTGTGCTGCAATTTCATTGGTTCTTTGCACAACGGTTTCCGTATGATGAAGATTATGAAAAACAAGCTTGTTGTTCGGATGTTTTTCAAACAGGTTTCTTACATAATCTTCTGCAACCTTGTATATACTATTTGTTGACATGCCTGCCGTTTAAAACGTTATATTAAATTTTGTACCGAGTGAAAAGTTAAACAAATTATCTTCTTTTGAAAAAGCAATTGTGCCTGTAAGCAGTACATAATTATAGGCCGCATAATAAAAACCGGCGCCATAATCGTTATGCCATTTTTTTGAAGGATTATACTTTAGCCATACTCGTCCGATGTCATCAAAACCAAGCAGCCCAACTTCGCCGGGCAATAAATATGCATTTGATTGAAACAACTTTACCCTTACTTCAGCACTGCCATAAGCCATTGAAGTTCCTGAAAAACGTTCGCTTCTAAAGCCTCTTAAAAAATTATTAGCGCCAAGGTTTAACAATTGAAAATATTCATAATGATTGCTGTAAATATGGCCGCCGCCAAGCCTTACAATGGTAACCAGTTTTGCCGGGTCAGTAAGCGCAGCATGCACCTCCATATTAGATGTTAAGCTGGTAAACGCATTGCTGTTGTTTGATAAGCCGCCAAGAGAAGTAAACGTAGTTAGCCAGTTTATACCACGTGTTGGCATCAGTACATTATCAAGATTATTTATTAAAAGATTCAGCTTGCCGCCCACATACGTTTTTTGCGAGTATACATCTGCAGAATCAAGGCCAACCAACGCCGGCTTACCTAAAATGCGTGCATTGTTATCATCAAATTTATTCCAGTAATGATAGAGTACCGGGCCTGCAGAAATGTGTACAACTGAATTAAATCTTTTTCGAATCATTACATCTGTTTCTGTGTAATTATATTTTGTTCTGTAAAAATCATTACTCTTGTTGTCATCAATCTTTGTATTGTTGCCTGCACCAAAAAAATAGTTCAATACAGGGTTAACTATCGTTGAATTAACAAGCACATCTTCTTTACCAATGATATGGTTAAACTCTCCCGAATAGTTTAACTGGTATGTTGTGTTACCCGGTGCAAACAGTAAAGAAAGCTTTTGTTCTGTTGCATAAGGCTCTTTTCTAAAACCATACGTTCGTCTTAAAAAACCAAAGCCTGCAATAAAGCCATCGTTTGAATTAACACCCAGGATAAGATTTGGAAAACGGGTTAAATTATATTCATACGCTGATGGCTCAAACTCATTTATTTTAGGATCACCTGAAGTATGTATTTTAGAATTGTGGGGATGAATTACAAGATTCTTTTCAGTGTTAAGATCATAAATATAATTGTTTGTTTTACCATTAATATTAAAGGTATCCTTTCCCTTGCCTCCTATTATTCTCAACTTTATTGAAGAATGAACGGTTGAATCAACCTGGAAAAAATCATTATCATTTAAACCATATAAACGAATCTCTTTTGTAACAGCCGGATCAAATGTGCGCCTATACATAAGCAAAGTAGTATCAAGTGTTTTTTTACTACGCTTGTACACATCAACATTAAGGCTGTTTTGTAAATTATATACGTGAAAATATTCTTTATCATTTGTGCCAACAATATCTACTTTCTTACTTAAAAAATGATAATACTTCATTGCCTTTTGTGGTAATGTATTTCTTCGTGTTTCTAATTTTTGTATGATCGTGTTACCATCAATAGCAGTTATTTCTGGTGGCATTTTATGAACTGCAGCTGTTATCACGTTATCTGTTTCCCTGGCATTAAAATCTGCAATGGTTTGTTGCCAGGTATTTTTATCAAGAGCATTTAAAACATAGCGGTCAAAATGCCTTTGTATATAATTAAATTGTTTTTGATTCTGAACATCATTCCTGAATCCTTTTAAAAAAGGCAACAGCCTGAAAGAAGTAAGCCTTAACAATAATCCATCAGAATAAAAGAATGCCTGGTCTCTGTCACGCGGAATTGCATAATATAATTTTCCTTTATCTGCAGTACCGATAGAACCCCATTTCCACTGGTCTTCTTCACGGTCATAATCGCCAATAAACATATCAAGCAGGCGGGCTTTTAAAACTTCATTTTGATCTATGCGGTTATCATTATTTTCAATAAGCCTGTCAAATAATTTTGATGTGCTTATTGCATTCTCACCATTAAAAGTAGGTTCTCTTTGTTCAAGCATAGCAACCTGGTTAGAAAACTTTGAACGGTAAACACCTAATGCCGGATCATCAGGTATATAAAACAATTGTGGTGCCGCTTCAGGAACGCCAACCGCATGCGCAAGATCAGCAATGGCAAGTGGCGCATATGGATGTGCGGCTGATACCATATCCTGCACAATTGGCTTTGCAACTATGCCACGCTGATTTTGCGGTAACACCAATGCAGGATTTTTATTGATGCTTCGCAATATCCAGTCAACACCTTTTTTATCTGTAAGCTGTAATGTTACTGTTTGCTTTCCGCCGCCAATACCATCAATGGTAAAACCACCGTTTTGCTTCTGCACATCAAACACTTTCATTTGTACAGGCGTTGCCCATTCCTTCCTGTAATTATTACCCAGGAAAAATCTTTTTAAAGAAGAAATACTATCGTATTCAGGATGTACTTTGGCAACTACTTCACCATTTGAACTTACCTGTAATTGGGATTGTACAAGCGTTGATTTAACGGTATCAATATTATTTTTTTGCAGGTTTGAAAAGTTAACCAACGTACTGTCATACGCATGCACTACTGAATCTCCATATACCGTATAATAAGAAAAATTTACATTCTTGTTGGTTGAAATGGTGAGTACCATAAAGCCATATTGCTGCTTGCCAAACAACAGGTTTTTATTATGGCCAACCCTTGTTTTGTTTGTGCCTGCACCACTGATTACATAATAGCTTGAAGAATCTTTTATAAGCTGAAGATTATGCTCATGACCAGCGAGATAAATTACGTTTGAATGTTGCTTTAATACGCTTTGCAATTGATTGATCATGTTTGCATAAGTAGGATGTGGCAGATCTTGCGGTGTGCCAAAAATACCTCTTGTAATTGGATAGATTGAACCGATTACAGGCAAGGGAATATATAAGTTTGGCTTTGCATCAGTAAACGGAAATATATATTGCTTTAACGTAAAATAACCGCCATGTATGCCATAACTTTTTAAAGGATGATGCTCTGCAAACAGCACAAGCTTGTTTGAGTTTTTTGTAAGCATATCATCCAGAATGGCAATTGCCTGTTCTCTTGTTTTTGCATCACAATCACTTTCAACACCCGGTTTATCATATTGATGCAGCCACCACTGGCTATCCATCACGATCATTACAACATCTTTATTAATATCAATTTCAACCGGGCCGGGGCAACCACCTTTTGGAAAGAACTCTACATTCTTATTTGCGCCCGAAGTATCAACATATAACTGTTCACGCTTAATAGCATCCCATCCGCCTGGCCCCATTTTATTCCAGTCATGATTACCCGGAATAAAATAAACTTTGGCTTTGGTACCAACCGCAATATCAATCTGCGAATCCAGCACCTGTCTTCTTATATCATACGTTTTTAAAGCGTTATCAGGCAACCCGGTATAATACAGATTATCACCAATGTATAATATGGTTGTTTTTTCATCAAGCGGCACCGTTTTTTTTGCGGCTGAGACTACGTAGTGCCTGTCATGGCCATTCGCATCTTTTTTAAAAGAACCTGCATCACCAATAACAACAATGCGTGCTGCTACTGTATCGCTTTGAGAAAATGCATTAACTGAAAATAAAATAACAGCAGTCATCAGCACAAATCCATACTTCATCAACTTATTTTTTATGTTTTATCACGAGAATATTTGCAGTACCGTGCTTGCCTCCAGATTCATTAGAAATAAGCAAATCTCCTTTTGGTGTAAATGCAATGCCTTCCGGCTGATTATACAAGGATGGCCTTAATTTATATGCCTCTTTTATATTGCCTTTTCTGTCTGCAATAACGAGTTCATTATTAACAGAGGCCAAAATAAAAAGTTCATGCGTTAAAGGATTTATGGCGGCAGCAGAAGGTTTAAATTTTACTTTAATAGCATTGTTCTCGTTATCATATTGCTTAATGTGAATTTTATAAGGGCCATCAGTATATGTTTTTGTTGCAATATCAAATGCACGTGTGCTTACTGTAGTTTTTTTATCTCCTGAACAGTTCTTACATATCAATATTAATTTTTTCAACATGCTGTCATAATACAAGGTTTCAAATTCGTTTTTCACACTATCATTAATCGTGTAATCAGTAACATGAATAGAATCTTTTGAACTAAAATCAGCACCTACAAGGTCGCCATTACTGGCTAGTATATAAAATGTACTGTCAATTCTTTGCAGGTCTTCGTAATCATGATTGCTGCCAAACTTCCATTTTTGCACAAGCACATTCCTGTCAGGAAAAATTTTATATAATGATCCGGTAGCATCGCTGATGGCAAACACGCTTGTATCCTTTGGATAATAAACAATGCCTGAAATCTCACTTAACTCATCTGGCAAAAAAACTTTTACCGGATGTTCAAGATCATAACCTGCAGGCGATAAGTATTGTGGGCTTCTTAAACATGAAGTATTAAACATCATTGATATAAAAACAATAATCAGAACATTAAAGCGGGCTGTCTGCATAAAAATGCAAATTAAATTTTGTAGAATTAATTATTTATAAGATTAAGTAAAGCAAATAACTAACGCGAAAGTAGTGCAGATTAACAGTATTGAAAATTGAAGACACACGTTATGCATAAGCATAATCGCTTAAATATTCAAAACCAAGAGTAAGTTTTCCGTTTCTTAAAATAGTTGCGTTTTCTATAATGGAGCTGCCGCCTTTTATAAGATCAGCCAAAATATATTTTATCAGTTGCTCTCCAAAAAAGCGGCTTGCATCTCTTGGCAATTCATTAGGTAGGTTACCAACGGCCATTATATCAACACTTGATTTTATGTACGGCTTTGTTTGCTTACCGCTTATTCTATCTACACCATAAACAGGATCATTCATTGTACAATCACCAAGGTTGCAGGGAATGCTACCGCCTGCATCATCTGCAATATCTGCAATGGTTTGTATACGCCAGTTGTTACTTTTCATATCATTCATATCAAACAACCGCGGAATGTTTGTATCCCAATAAACACCATTCATTAATACATCGGTTTGTGAAACAAACGGCCAAAAAAGGCATTCATAGTTTTCAGCATTTGTATGGAAATCCTCTCTTGAATAATTCTTATTTTTTTTATGCTGATATAACGCTGCGCCTTTTAAATGTACGTACACGGGATAATCAAACTCGCGGGAAAGATAATCATCCGGTTCAGCTTCCTGCACGTCCATCAGATTCATAACTTCTATAATACCATGTGCTACGCGGCCACTGCCGGTAATTGCAATTTTTATGTTTGGAAGCTTAAGCCCGAAATAAGTATGTATCAATTCACGATAATCTTTTTGTTTATAAACACGATCTAAAGTAAACGCATTTGTTCTGTTGCCATACGCCATTATACCATTATGCGCACCCACAATGCCTGCAAAAAAACCAAAGCCAATAATACGTTGACCATCCGCATGTTCAAGGCACTCGTAATCTATTAAAGTGATTTGCTTATCAACCATTGCCTGCATTAGTTTTTGATTAGATGGCTGCTTCTTTTTTGTATGTGAGAAAAAAAGGTAAGTTTTATCAGCAATCAACATATTAATTGGCACTTCTTTTATACCCAATAACAAACTGCATTCACTTAAATCTTCTTTTAAAATAACTCCGGATTGCTCATATTCGCTATCAGCATAACAACGATGCTTTGATGGCTGTACGATGATTTTACAATCAATATGTTTTAATAACCAGCGGCATTGTGAAGGCGTTAAGGCAACACGGTTATCTGCCGGAATTTTTCCCTCTCTTATCAAACCAATTACAAGCATCGTTTACAATTAAGCGAGGCAAAGAAACAGGGAATGCATGGTATAATAAAATCGCCGGTGTTGTTTAACAGATTAGTATTACTCTTTAAAACAGTGCTCTGATTATTCAGGGTTTATTTATTTACAGTTATAAGTTTGAATTAATTACTGCCGGTATTTAATGCAAACTTTTGCTTAAAAGATGTTTTGGTACTTAATGAAGGTGTGTTATCATTGTTCATAGGATTTGCTTCTGTGTTTTGCTGCCTGCCACCGCCGTTAAAGCCGCCTCCATGCATTCTTCCACCACCATGCATGCCACCGCCACCACCTTGCATTCCTCCTTCATGCATACCGCTGCCTTTATAAACAGGGTTCCTGCTTTTTGGATACTCTGATTTTGGCAACGCATTTACTTCAACACCTAATGTAATATTTTCCATGGCTTCTTTTGCAGTATAATTTGTACCAAAAAATTCTTTTTTTGCTATAGCGAATTCGCAAATAAAATTTGAGGCGCTATCCCAGTTAACAGCCGCCTGAATCAATGAATCTTTTGTTGAAACTTCTCCGTTTGTAATTGCGAACCCATTCAATTGCATGGACAGGTGATGTGCTATATAATTTTGCCTGAAGGTTTCTTTGTTATAAACAGCATGGGTGTAACTATTACTATCATTGCCTGAAGAATCTGCAACATGCAACTGCTTTGCCTGCGGTAAAGGAAACATGATAGAAGCCTCATGCTTATCCTTTCCTTTTGTGCTAAGTGTAACTTTCATACCGGCACGTGTAAGCTTGAGTTGGGAAGGATCAGTAGTTGTTTGAAAGCATAAATAAATAGTATTACTGTCGTTAGCAATACCAAAGTTTAACTGCGTCTGGTCATCATAAAAATTCAGTGAGCCCCATTCTATATTTTCTCCATCAATAGTTACAGGTTGCTGCATCCACTTAGCAGTTGATACATCAGTTTGTGCAAATACCTGCAAACACATATTTATACCTAAGAGCAGGAGAAAAGTAGTTTTCATTATAATCTTTTATAATTAAGATTTAAAACGACTGTAAAAGACTTTAAATTTTTTCAATAAACGCAGTGTATCAACAATTTTCACAAATATTTCAAATAGATATAGTTATATAAAAAAGCCTGGTTTATATAGTATAGTACATCATTTATTCTATAATTAATCGTTCTAAGATTTGTTATATCCACTCATTAATGCTTCGTTATTTCTTCGATACTTGTCCGGTAGTTCTTCGATAGTTGTTTGATCAATTGCATCGAATAAATAGCGCACAGGTAGCAGATAATCTTTGTAGTAATACAATAAAAAAGATAGTACAGCGTATATATTACATCTAAAAATCCAATTCTAATTCTATGGCACAAACCAATCAAGGCATTTTAGGTGCTTTTACAGGTACCGTTGGCCCGGTAACAGGTTACACACGCAACGGGCGAAATATAATGCGTACCAGTTCTTCAAACGTAAGGTATAAACACACTGCTTTAAGAACAGCACAGCTTGAAAAAATTAAAGTATGCACCCGCTTTACCAAGGTATTTACAGGCACCGGTTTTTTAAACAAAAGCTTTCCGGCTTATGGCAATACCGGCAACGGTTATAACAGGGCTACCAGCGCTTTAATGAGCCAGGCACTTATTGGCGATTATCCTGATATAAAGTTGTCTTATCCATTAGTAATGGTTTCAAAAGGCAGGTTACCGGCAGCCATGCATGCAGCAGCAGTACCCATGGAAGGCAGTACTATTTATTTCAGTTTTACAGATAACAGCGATACAGGTATTGCATCATTATCGGATACTGTAATACTGGTTGCTTATGCTGAAGCATTAGGCAAGGCTATATTTACGCTTAACGCAGGCTTGCGTAAAGATTGCGAAGCCGTATTGAACGCTGCTGTATTTAAAGGCAATGTAGTTGAAACGTGGATGGGTTTTTTAAGCAGTGATGGCAAAGATGCAAGCGATAGTGTTTATACGGGAAAGATTAAGTTATAATAAGCTGTTTGCGTTCCTGATTTATTTACGGATGTACGGAAGTGCGTTAGAAGTTTTAATTCGTGGCTTTTACAAATTTCTTTTAACAATTACAAGCATATAATTTGTTCATAATAACAAAATTTAAAATTATGAAAAAGGTTATTTTGTTTTTTGTAGTTGTTATATCACTAAACAGCACAAAACTGCTTGCTCAAAATGGTGGTGGTGGTAGAATGCAGCAGGCATGGAAAGAATATTTAAAAGATTCTGTAAAATTATCTGATCCGTTAACTGATTCAGTACTTGCTATTCGTTCAGAATACTCACCGCAGATGCGTAATATTTTTATGGATCAGTCTGCAAGCATGCAGGATAAGCAAACAAAAATGCAAGGCGTAAGAACAGAGATAGAAGGCCGTTATAAAGCAGCAGGCTTAACGGATGAGCAGATACAGGCAATACGCAGCCATGAAGATGCAATGATGGCAAGAATGCGTGACCGTATGAACAATAACGGTAACGGCGGCCAGCAATAGTTAATAACAAAAAAATTTATTGCTGAGATGTTTAAGCATTTATGTAATACCCAAGCTTGTAGTATCTTTATGTTTCATCAAAGAAAAGGAGGTATTCATGCAATCTACAGATTCATCATGGAAGCCTTCGGTTAGTATCGCCTAACCGGGCT
>CAZZXW010000094.1:0-9998 GCA_964658095.1 uncultured Parafilimonas sp.
TATATACCACCTGTATACCATGTATATGTTTGCCCCCTCATGTAAGTTTAAGGTTATTCCCAAAAAAGCCATAGTGGCATAAGCCTTATAACAGCTCGGTGCGCCTTAGGATGAGTCTTCCCTCTCTTATTTCTTCGACTACGGAGGTTAATGAATCAGCGAGTCTTTAGAAACACGTAGCGTCTCATGCCACCGCATAATAAGCCTTGATGAAGATCCTGCTAAGACTAAAAGCTTAATTAATATTTCATCAAATCGTATGCACGTTTAACAGAGTTATACCATAAAACTATTTACTTACATTATTTCGTAAGTTGCTTAAATTTTTAGCTTCTATGAAAGATATTGAACCTGGCAGCAGTGCCGAGCCTTCAATTGATGAAAGAATGAAGTCGTTATTGACAAGAATAAAAGAACGCAGAAAAGCACTAAATTATACACAAGACTATGTTGGGCGAAAGATCGGCATTTCGCAACATGCATACAGTAAATTTGAATCCGGTACTACAGATTTTTCAATAAGTAAGTTGTGTCTGCTTGCCAAAGCTTTGGAGGTTGAATTGATTGATTTATGCAAATAAAATAGGAGCCAGGCTGTAATTATCTGGTATCATTTATTTAAGCACTTTATCCATTTAAGTCGAAGCAGGTCTTCATTGCATAGCTAATGCGTGTAGCATGAGACCCTGCGTTGTAAACAACACGAAATGAAATTAGAATACATAAATTATAAGAGACCAAATAGCCGTCAAAAAGAAAGATAACTTTCATAAGATAGCTGCAGTGCTTGCAGATTATGGTTACTCATCTATGACGTTAGATGACGACTGGCAGGGGGCAGATTTCATTGCACAACATATAGATGGCTTCAATTTTCTAAAAATACAATTGAAGTCAAGACTTAGCTTTTATAAAATTTTCTGTCGCAGCAGGGTCTTCATTGCATAGCTAATGTGCGCAGCATGAGACCTTGCGTAAACATATTACCATCATCCCAAACAAGACCCTGCGGTATATGTGCATAAGAAAGTTTGCGCAGCGTATATGTTAGCATGATGCTATAGAATATTTTATGCTCTTTCTGTAAGCTTATTTCATGCTTACAAAATACAAAGCCATGCAAACAGAATACACCAACAGTGAAGAGCTGCATGAACACGGTGTGTCGCAGCTTGCACAAAACCTTTAACGAAGAATCAGCTGCACGAAGGCGGTTGGCGAGGTTGTGAGAGAAGGAAGCTTCAAAAAAGTCGAAAATGCATAACAGATCAAAGTTAATTATTCGTTGCTGTAAAAAGTAACATAGAACATGGTAAAAGATATAAACAAATTAAGGGATAAAACATGCTTTAAAATTGTATAAGGTATGCTTTCTCAGGATAAATTACCTGGCTGTATTTAATGTGCTTTGCACCTGAACTCGCTTACTGCTGAGGTACTGGTAAGAGCCTTTTTGTTTACAGGAAGGCTTTTTTATTAATGGTTACCGGCAGGTAAAGCCGTAGTAACTCCGTACCTGGAGCATATTAACTGCGTGCTTTACAGTAATTAATCAATATTTAAGAAGATTGCTTTGTTGAGATAATCTCATGCAGGGAATACTTTACTGTATCCCTATTTTTCCCTTCTTTCAATAAACGTATAGCAGTAGTTTTCAGGGTGCAATAAACTGCATAATTTCTTTCCCCCGGAGGTAGGGTGTTATATATTTCACTGGCAATGATGTTCGCCATGCTGAACCGTTCGGCACTCTTGCGGCTGGCGGTAAAGCAGGCCTTTGTTTTAAATTGTTTACGGGTAAGGCTGCTTCTTCTGCGCACATAACCTTTGCCATCCATCTTATAAAACACAAGATTGCCGATACTGCCGGTTATAATGTTATTAAAGGCTTGCTTTGCCATTAATTAAAGGTACAAATAATAATCATTTATCACAGCAGGTCATTACTGCATGGCAATGTATGCAGGATCAGGCTCCGGCTTTCCGTAGAATGGTCTCCGTATGTCTTCGGCTATGATTAGCCAGATTGCATTTCATATTATTTCTTCTTCAACTCCTCAATCATCGCATCCTTCTCTTTCAACATTCTTTCATATAAAACAATCTTTTCATCATACAACTGAACAATCTTATCAATGGGATTGAATTGCTAGTTTACATTGTGAGCTGCGTTATCATAATTATTCTGAATGTTATAAATCGCCGTTTCTTCATCAAAATTCTTAATCGCTTCAACAGGTACTTTTAAAGCTTTGGCAACTTCATCCAATATTTGCGGTTCAATGGTCTCCTTACCTTCTAATAAACTTATTTTCTTCTGGTTCCAGTCATCACCCAATTCAATGGCAAGCGCATCTTGCTTAATGCCGAGCATTTCACGTATGCGTTTTACATTCCTGCCTTCGTGTATGGTCTTCTCCATATTATGAGTTATAAACGATGAATGATAAATGAAAGAATAAAGATAAGCGGTTGTATAATTACAACATAGCGTAAAACTACGCTATGACATTTATGTGTATAAGAAAGTTTATGCTGCGTATAACTTAGCAGTCTGCAGAATATTTTATGCCGTGAAGGCAACGTTTGAATAAGGGTTTGTTTGATGAATAGCACGCACAAAAAAGCCATGATATACATGGCTTTAAATAGGTTAGCAACAACACTATTCTACTTCTGAAACAGCTTCATAATTCACATTTGATTCGGCTATTTGAGTAAGCAGTTCATCTGTTTCTTTTTCTTCTGTTAATGTTTGCTTTAAAAGATCAGCAACATCAGTTAAACCTAGCGTATTTGCTAATTGGGATAATCCACCATACGTAGAGATTTCATAATGTTCTACTTTTTGGGCGGCAAGAATAAGACCTACATCTCTTGTTGCAGTGCCTTGTTCAGTTTCTTCAATAATGCCTTTACCTTCTTCAATAATGCCAGACATAGCTTCACACTTTTTTGACTGTGCTTTTTCATTCAATAATTCAAAAGCCTGTTCTAAGCGCGTTACATGCGTTTTAGATTGTTCAGTATGCGTTTGAAATGCATTCTTTAGTTCTTCTGAAGTTGCGGCCTTCTGCATTTTAGGCAGAGTGGAAACAATATTTTTTTCTGCCCAGTATATATCTTTTAATTCATCAACGAAAAATTTTTTAAGCATTGAATCTTCAGATGCTATACCTGGTTTATAATTAGAATTACTGTTTTTGCCTGTTGAGGACTTACTGTTAGAATTTGCCATCGTTAATATATTTTTACTTTATGGTGGGATAACCGTGCCACGATTCAATAAATAAGAATAAACTGTGGATTCGTAGTAGCCGATTCTGTGATAACAACCAGATAATTTTTACATTTGGGCATCTCAACAGGCTGCTCTGAAAATTTATAGATGTATTATAAGTATCATTATCCAAAAAAGTAAATCTTACCATTTCCGCTTATTAATTTAGCGGCATGAATTTTCAATCTCTGGAAGAAATTATAACATACAGGCGCAGCTCAAAACCCGCACTCATGAACGGCAGAAAGATTGAGGATACAATTATAAATAAGTTACTGCAACTTGGAGACTGGGCGCCAACACATGCGCATACAGAACCATGGCGATTTATAGTGTTTGCAAACAATGCAGTGCAGCAGTTTTGCAGGGATCATGCAAATCTATACAAAGCAAACACGCGGCCCGAAAAGTTTGAGACAGCCAAATATGAAAAGTTATTGCATAACGGCGATAAGGCATCTCACATTATTGCCGTTTACATGAAGCGCGGAAATAACCCGAAGATAACCGTTACAGAAGAAGTTTGTGCCACAGCCGCAGCTGTGCAAAACATATTATTGGGCGCTGCAGCGCTTGATATTGCTGCTTTATGGAGCACGGGCGGACTCACCTTTCACCCGGCACTAAAAACGTATTTTGCATTAAACACCGAAGACCAGGTGATTGGATTATTGTATCTTGGTTATGCAGATAAAGGTTTGAAAGCAGGTGAAAGAATTGTGCCGCTGGAACAAAAGGTTGAGTGGAGAGGATAAGGATATAATTTATAAGTCTTAATGTTGGGCATCGTCTGCTGCTAAGGAACGATGCGTTGAATGTACAATGAAGGAAAGATTGTGAGCAAGGGTTTGTTTTATTAAAGCAAGCTGTTATACGATAAATTGAAACATTAAATCATTTATATAAATTTTTTGAAAACATTTATCCAAATATCATTCTTTCTTTTTTGCGTATCCATTTGCCATGCACAGCAACATATAATAGATAGCCTTAACCGCCTTATAGCAAAAGCCACTTCTGATACACAAAGAATTAATTTAGTTAATCAAAAAGTTGAAGCACTTTGGAACGTAAATTTAGATTCCTCAATACAACTTGCTAACAGAACAATAAAAGAATGTGAATCTCTTAATTATGAACACGGAGAATTGTTTGCACTGTTAAACTTATCTGTTGCCTGTTCAAAAAAAGGTAACTATACAGCATCAAAAACAAATCTTGATAAAACAGGTGAGATTTTAAAAACTATAAAAGATTCATCTGCTCTTTTTAATTACTATCGTTATTATGTGGTTATGTATCAATATGAAGGGAAATTGGATAGCACCCTGATATTTTATAAAAGGGCAATTCTCGTTGTTCCGCAAGGTTTTGGTGCAAGCAGATTGTCCGCTTTTTATATCGATATAGGAGATGCATACAATGGATTAGAAAACTATCCTGGTGCTTTAACTAACTATCAACAAGCTTTATCAATTGCTGAAAAGATAAAAGATAAATCACGTATTGCTTCTATATATTATTCCATGGCGCTTGTGTATTTTTCAATGCAAGACACTGCAGAAACAGAACAATATTGTTTTTATACAATACATTTTGCAAATGAAACAGGTGACAAACAATTAGAAAGTTCAGCCTTTTATTCATTAAGCACTCTATATATTCATATGCATAAATATGAAGCGGCATACACTTATGCAGTAAACGGCGCAGGTTTAGCACAAACTATTGCAAGCCAGGAGTTAGAAGCCGGTTGTTTTTCAAACGCGGCCTTAGCTTTAACAGGGCTTAATAAATTTAATGAAGCCGAAAAACTAAACAGGAAAGCAATAATTATTGCCGATTCCTCAAAACAGCTTTTCAGCATTTGCGCATCATATTCTGCAATGGGAGATATATTAAAAATCGAAGGCAAAGACAAAGCAGCCATTCCGTTTTATGAAAAATCTTCTCAACCAGTAACAAGTCCATTTTTTTATGATAACGAAATAGCAAATAACTATGCGTCTTTATCAGAGTGGTATGAAAAAATAGGAAATTTTGACAAAGCACTCTTAGCTTTTAAGACAGCCACAAGAATTAGAGACACATTTAAAAACATAGAAAATATTCGCAAGGCAACGGCAATTTCTTTGAATTATGATTTCAAAAAGAAACAGGAAGTGGGCAAAGCTATACAGGATAAAAAAGATGCAGACACCAAAAGAAAAAGAACGCAACAGTATTTTATTATTGCAGGGCTTGCTGTGGTGGTACTGGCTTTTATAGCAATCGCATTAATACAGTTAAGAAATAACAGGCAAAAACAAAAATCAAACACATTATTACAGCATCAGAAAAAGGAAATAGAGCAGCAAAAAGAAAAAGTAGAAAGCACTTTATCAGAACTTAAATCAACGCAGGCACAACTAATACAAAGCGAAAAGATGGCAAGCCTTGGAGAACTTACTGCAGGCATTGCACATGAGATACAAAACCCGCTAAACTTTGTAAACAATTTTAGTGAAGTGAATAAAGAAATGATTGATGAATTGCAAACTGAATTAAAATCTGGTAATGTTGAAGAAGCAATCGCAATCTCAAATGATATAAAAGACAACGAAGAAAAAATAAATCAGCATGGCAAACGTGCAGACAGTATTGTAAAAGGCATGTTGCAACATTCACGTCAAACAAAAGGTGTAAAAGAACCTACAGATATAAATGCTTTATGCGATGAGTATTTACGATTGAGTTATCATGGCATGCGTGCAAAGGATAAAAACTTGAATGCAGTCCTCACGGAAGTGGGGATTAAAACAGATTTTGATGAAAGCATTGGTAAAATAAACATCGTTCCGCAGGATATTGGAAGAGTGTTATTGAATCTTTTTAATAATGCTTTTTATGCAGTGAAGAGCCCCCAACCCCTAAAGGGGAGTGACTACAAACCATTAGTTACTGTTACAACAAAAAAAATAACTTCAAATTCGCTTGGTGCTAATAGTTCCCTTTTGGGAGCGGAGGGCCTTGAAATTACAGTAAGCGATAACGGCACCGGCATTCCTCAAAATATTATTGATAAAATCTTTCAGCCATTTTTCACAACAAAACCAACAGGAGAGGGAACAGGCTTGGGTTTAAGTTTGGCGTATGACATCATCACCAAAGAACACAACGGAAGTATTAAAGTGGAGAGTAAAGAAGGTGAAGGGACAACGTTTGTAATTCAACTGCCAATATAAATGTCATGAAAGATTTTATTTTGCTGTCTTTTGTTGAATACGATGATTTTGTTAAGCGCAAGGTTCAACTGTATTAAGCACTTAAAAAAATTTCCAAATGATAAGATAAAACAAGGGCTGAACTGATAGACGCACTCAGCTCTTTGTAGAATGGTTTTTGTCTCCGTGTCTTCGACTATGGAGGCAAATGATTAGCCAGGTTGCATCTTCCTATTATTTATTCTTCAACTCCTCAATCATTGCCTCTTTCTCTTTTGACGTCCGGCATCGTCTTGCTAAGACAAGGGCGTTGAATGTTGTGTACATCTTACATGGGAAAAACGAAACCAAATGGAATGTTTTTAAGTGCGGCTGCTACAAGTGCTATAAATAATAAAAAAAGAACGATGCTTATAATACCGCCTGCAAGTGCAGCGTGTCTTAATTTTTTATTTTTAGAGGAAACGTAAGCAATCAGCACATCGATTGGCCCTAAAACCAAACCCAAAATGAAGCCCTCCAAAGAAGGTGACATGCTCTTACGTTCTCCTTTTGGTTTTAGTGCGTACTTAATAAAAAGGTAACGGATCTTGTTTTTAACGCTTAGTTTTTTACCACTCAATTGCTGGTACTTAGTAACAGAGAGATTATTTGCTGCTGCACTGAGTAAGAGAATGTTTTCTTTATGTGTAATTGTATCATGAGAAAGCTTTTTTTGAGAGGCGCTATTGAAAATTACACTTGTTAAGGTTGCAGCAGTAACCGTATGTGATAAAATACTTAGTGTAAATAAAAGCAGGAGCGTTTTGCTGCTGCGGGTAAATATTGATTTCATAACAGGCATTTATTTGCTGCTTGGATGCGCAAGCATATAAAATTGCACAATTGGTTATAAACGGGGTTTGACAAAAGTCAAAATAAATTATATCCATGCTTAAACACAGGCATGTTTCGTAAATTGCTTTCAGTAACTAAACTGGATGTTATGTAGAATGAGTGCCATTATTTGCTTATTAAAAAAGATTGCCTTGAACAACAGTGAAAAACTTCAACTGCTAACACCTTTTCTGCTTGAACTAGAGCATATTCAACATTTACCTGAGGATTTAAAAAATAGGCTAATAAACGATGCTGAACTTTTGTATGCAATGAAAGGTGAGATTATTTTATCTGAAGGTGAGGTATGTAAACATGCGTGGGTTGTTTTAAAAGGTATTGTCAGGTCTTTTCATTATGTGGGCGAGTCAGAGGTTACATCAAGCCTTATGAAACCCCATCATATTATTATTTCAGTAGAAAGTTTTCATACACAAACACCTGCCTTTGAAAGTTTAGAAGCATTGCAACCTTCCCTGTTAGCCCGAATACATTACATGCAGTTAGAAAAACTATATCAGCAGTTTCCGTATTTTAATTATACCGGCAGGCGGTTGACAGAGCAGTATCTATTTTAATGGAAAAAAGATTGCACCTGTTGCGAAAACAAAAAGCTATTGACAAGTACAAATTTTTTTTAAGGAATTATGCGGGCCTTGCGAATGAAGTTCCTTTAAAATACATTGCTTCTTTTTTAGGTATCAATCAGGAAACGCTCAGCAGGGTGCGAAGCAAAATTAGGTAGCAATTTTAGTAGCTGGCAGCATAGCCTGTTGCTAAGGATTGATGCGTTAATCTTTTTGTCGCATCAAGGTCTTTATTGCAGAGCATCATGTGCAGCATGAGACCCTGCGTTACTATCACTTATCATTTCCTTCATCTAACCAACCGGCTTGTTTTGCAGTATATACATGGGATCATCGTGCCGGCTAAAGAATGCCGCCGCACCATTCATTAAGGCTTCTGTTACTTTTTTATTGCGCACTGTGCCAAACCAGCCTGTCTTTTATGAGTCGGTATTCGGTTTCATCCTCGGGCAAAGCGCCAATATCTAAAAGCTTATGTATATTTACAATAGTGCTGGTTTTCATACAAACTGGCAATATTGTCATGCTTTTTTCTAACCCACTTTGTAGGGGTTTGATAGGGATCTGATAGGGACCTTGTAGGGACTTGGCTTAAATAACCCCGCTGAATTTTTGTCACGCATTTTCGTAGGCTTACTAAATCTCAGGTCACTTTAAAAACCTCCCCTTGTTGGTGTTGTCATCAACAAAAGAAGCTGGCAATCGCACTCAGTAAAATATGTTTACCTAAGAAGAGCACAATATTGAAATTGAACGCGTAATTACATAGCCTGTGTTGATAAACATCATAGAAAGCTGCAATGTCCTTTCCTCACACAAACGCTGCGCGAGGAGACGATGTGGAGAAAAAAATAAAGGAACAATATTTATTATTAATTTACTGCATAGTTAATATCCAGGAAATTCCTACAAATCGTGGTTTGAGTTTATCTTATGATATTATCACCAAAGAACACAACGGAACAATAAAAACGGAGAGTAAAGAAAGCGAAGGAACAACGTTTGTAATCCAATTACCAATATAAGCCAAGATTTATAATTACGACATTGCACAAATTCAAAAATCAATCTGTTACTAAAATATGAAACAAAACATATAAAAAATAAAGTCTTAAAAAATTCAAGCATTAATTTTTGATCAAAATATTACTTTTATAAAATCTTTTAAAACAAAACTAAAACTGTATGAAAAAATTTGTACTAAACCTTCTATTCTTGTTTATTGTTTCTTTTTCTTTTTCACAGGTAAAACTAGATAGCGGTCTTGTTGCTTATTACCCGTTTAACGGTAATGCTAACGATTCCAGCGGAAATGGTAATAATCCTGTATTTAATAATGCAACGCTAACCAATGATGCTTCAGGTAATCCTAACAGTGCTTACCATTTTAATGGTATTAATACTTATATGCAAATACCTAACAGCTCTTCTCTTAATATGCAAAACCAGATATCAATAACTTTAAAAGTACATCCTCTCGGGTTTTATACTGGTCCATGCTATAATAATATGATGTTAATGAAAGGTGATGCCGACTATTTACCGGGTAATTATTTTCTAAGATATTCAGATATTGTAACCGGTTGTACTCCTGAAGCCGACACAACCATCGAACAGTTTTATGGCATTGGTGTGGTAGCTCCCTCGCCGATAGTGCAGTTAAACAAATGGTATAATCTTGTGTGGACATATGATGGCACTTCGGCTAAAATTTATGTTGATTGCAACCTGATAAAAAGTATTGATACTACGCTTGGCCCTTTTACTTCTGGTTACGATCTGTATATTGGAAAATTAAACAGTGCGGAATTTCCTTACTGGCTTAACGCAGACCTTGACGATATAAGGATTTACAACAGGGGTTTAACAGAACAGGAAGTTGCTGCACTATGTACGTCTGGAACACTTGCTGTAACCTTAACAAATTTTACCACCAGCATTGTTAATAATCAAATAAAGCTAAACTGGAATGTTGTGAATGAAGATAATATTGCAGATTATGCAGTTCAAAGATCCACAACAGGTCATTCAGATTTTACTACAATAGCAACT
>CAZZXW010000095.1:0-9995 GCA_964658095.1 uncultured Parafilimonas sp.
TTATCTTTTGTTTTTGTGTTATCATTTTCCATATAGCTTATTTTTTGCTTAATGAAAGTAATTAATCAATAATATTATTTTGTTTCTTTTTTATCTGCATTCAACGGATGCTGCAAAATAAATGTTTGACCGGGGAACGCAAAATCAATTCCTTGTTCGGCAAATGCATTCATTATTTCAAAGTAAATATTTTGCTGTATATCCAGGTAAACTTTATAATCAGAATTATCAATATAATATAAAATTTCATACGCTAAACTAAAATCGCCAAAGGCTGTAAGATGGCATCTGTCAAACGTTGCGTGTTGTTGTTTATTAATGATCTGCTTAATAAGATCAGGCATTGATTTTAATTTTTGTTCCGGAGTATCATAGCGCACATTCAATTTAAAATTTACACCACGCCGCTGCAGGCGCTTAATATTTTTTATAGTTGATTTTACAAGATCTGCATTGGGCATAATCAACTGCTCACCAGAAACACTTCTTATATGTGAAGTTTTAATACCAATACGTTCAACAGTTCCTGTAACATTGTTTACAGAAATGGTATCGCCAATTTCAAAAGGCTTATCAAAGAATATTACAAAGTAGCTAAAAAGATCACCTAATATATTTTGTGCGGCAAGCGCAATAGCAATGCCACCAATACCAAGCCCGGTTATAATGGTTGTAATATTATAGCCAAGATTTTCTGTAAGTATTAATATACCAACTATCCATACAGCAATTTTTGCCATTAATAATATACCGTTCAATTGTGTTATTCGTTCCAGCGGTTCTTTTTTTTTCTGCATGTATAACAACACACTTAAATGAACTGCGTGATTGATAAACCGTATAAAATAATAAGCCGTGATTACAGCAATAACTACTTTTAAAATATGCTCGGTATGTGCAGAAAAATTAAGCTGCTCAATAATGCCATAGTTAATAGTTAAGTATATGTAGGGTATAATAAATTTTTCTGCTGCAGCAACAATTGCATCATCTGTTTCTGATTTGGTGCGGCGCGTAAATTTTTTTAATGCCGCTACTACAAAGCGTTTCAGTAACCTGTAGGCAATCCACAGAATTAGCATTTCGCCTAAAACAATTGTATACATCTTAACTGAATTGCCATGCCATATCTGCTGTAAAAAATCATTCATAATTATGCGCAAAAATATTTGCATTCATTCATAAACAAAACACAACGTAAACTTTAAACAAGCATATCTTATTTTTGGATGAACAGATAAAAAGAACAGCGCACAGAACAATTTATTTATAAAAGATAACTATGATAACATTAACTGCTGGCATGAAAGCGCCTGCGTTTAAAGGCAAAGATCAAAATGACAAAACAGTTTCATTAGCAGATTATAAAGGTAAAAAGCTGGTGTTATATTTTTATCCGGAAGATGATACGCCAACCTGCACGATTGAAGCATGTAACTTAAGAGATAATTATGCTTTGCTTAAAAAAGAAGGTTTTGAAATAGTTGGTGTAAGTCCTGATGATTCATCAAAGCATAAAAAATTTGAAACAAAATTTAATTTACCGTTTACTTTAATTGCAGATCCTCAACATAAAATGATTGATGCGTATGGTGTTTGGGGTGAGAAGCAATTGTATGGAAGAAAGTTTATGGGTTTATATCGAACTACATTTTTGATTGATGAAAAAAGCATCATTCGAAAAGTATATTTAAAGCCAAGAAGTAAACAACATGCAGAAGACATTATTAAGTTTTGGAAAGAAGAAATGCATTGATTATAAAAGATTCTTCCCGGTTCTAAAACAACTTCCTTTAAACAAAGCCACTTGCTGATTATGCTGATTGAACACAGCAATGCTATATACACCGGTGCTTTTACCATTATGAACTTCTGTTGCTTCAGCAGTTAACTCATCACCAACATTCACCTGTTTTAAAAATGAAATATTGCAATCAGTTGCCAGTGATAAATTATTACGGTTGTTGCATGCAAAAGCAAGAGCGCTATCAGCCAAAGAGAAAATTATTCCGCCATGTGAAACCTGGAAACCATTCACCATCTCCTGCTTAACCATCATTTTTATTTTGCTGTAACCTTCTTTTATTTCTAGTATTTCAATGCGCAGCCATTGGCTAAAAGCATCCTGGCGCATCATGTGTTCTACAACAGAAAGCGGCGTTATTTCGTTCATAAGGTGAAGTTAAGCAGCAGCGTTTAAAACTTTTCAATAACGCCTAAACCAAACAAAGCAAAATCATATTTTACAGGATCAAGCGGGTCTAATGTTTTAAGATAATCCGTTAATTCAGTTGCAGCCTGCCAGTCAATTTGTTTGCGTTGCAATAAATTAAAACGCTTGGCTACTCTTGCCACATGCACATCAACCGGACAAATTAATTGAGATGGTTTGATGGTTTTCCATAATCCAAAATCTACACCTTTATTATCATTACGCACCATCCATCTTAAAAACATATTTAACCGTTTACAGTTTGATTTTTTTTCCGGCGATGCAATATGTTTTTTTGTTCTTGAAGGCACATCTTCCAAACTAAAAAAATAATGATGAAAGCCAACCAGCATTTGCTCAACATTATTACCCCATTTTGTGAAAGCAGTTTCTAAAGAATTATTATTTTGATAATGATATTGCAAAAATTCAACAAAGTATAAAAGGTCGGTTGCATTAAAAGTGCGATGCTTAAATTCTAATAATCTTTTTAATCTATGCAGATCCATGTTCACACAAAATTCATAAGGCTGCATGTTCATAAACTGCATTAACTCTTTTGATTTGTTGATGATGATAGTTCTGTTACCCCAGGCAAAAATGGCGCTAAAAAAAGCTGCAATTTCTATGTCTTGTTTTTTGGAAAAAAGATAAGGAATACAAACAGGATCACTTTTTATAAACGCGGGTTGATTGTATTGTTCAACTTTGCTGTCAAGAAAATCTTTTAAAGTATTTATGGATGTGCTCAACGCTGCAAGTTATATCAGCGGCTAATTGAATACAATTTTTGCAAACGCTATATTATCATTTTGAGAAGAGGGAACTATTAATGTATTATCATTAATCTGCACACTTTGATCAAGTAAAAGTTTATACTTCAATTTCACTAAGATTATATGATCGTACGTGTACTGCAGGTTAGCAGCATTTGCTTTTATATAGCCATATGTTTCTAACTTTTTTCCTGCAACCTGGTTGAATAAAATATAAAATGAATTTTCGCCGGTTACAACTTTTGCACTGGTTATATTAGAAACTACATACTTATCAATTGAAGCATCAAATGTTAGCTTATTTAAAATTTTATTATCAGTGTTCAATTTTAAAAAAGAAACTTTTGATTTTTCCGGCTCTATTTTATCTGATTTAATATGACTGATGCTAATATTATTGTTTGGTCCCGATGGTTGAAAATTGCTCACTTTATTGAAACTACCATAAAGAACTCCTTTTATAATTCCATTTGTATTATCGCTAGGGTTTGCCATTGGTGCAGTTAAATCCGGACTAAAAGGTGATAAACCGTTTCCTGAATTATTTAAACTGTTGCTTGAATGATGTTGACGTAGAAAATAATTGCCTGATGGCGTAAATGTAGTATTATTTAAAAAAACAAATAGGTTCTTTGTTTGCCTGTAACTTTGATAAGTGTCCACAGAAAAATTATTAATATCAAAAACAACAGAACTGCTGTCGTGGTTCTTCTCAATCACTGTATCTGTTGCTTGATCTGATAAATCCTTGTTCAACTTCCATAAAAAAATTCCATTCGTGTTTTCATTCGTATTTGTCCATCTGGCGGAGATAACATAATCGTTAATTAAAGAATTAATCGTAATCGTATGACCAACCAGGTATCCATCCTCAACTGACCTGATTGTATTAATAACACTATCCGTTAACAGGTTAACTTTAAATACATAGAGCTGATTAGAAGAATCAGTATTTTCAGAATTTAAAAAAATTAGATTATTGCTATCAATAACTGCACTGCCAATTTTAGAAGTTTTAAAATTAAAGGGGAAAAATTGAGAACCTGAACGGTTTGAAGTAGATGAAACAAAAGTGTAATTAATTTTTAAAAAGTTTAAAGAATCATTTCCCATTGTATTAACCAGGGCAAAACTTTTGCTATCCGGAGATGAAATTAATTGATAATTCCCAACATCATTTTTATAATTTAATAAAGTACGTACATTTAAACAGTTTCCGTTTTCATCATACGTCGCCTGCTTGCATATAATTCTTTTGTTAACGAGGTTCTGAAAGATAACCTGGAATGAATCGGTGTTATTAATAAAATTGATTTGCATTAACCCCCCATCTTCTAAAATTTCGCTTTTTATCCTTTTTAAAGTATGCATGTCTAAATCATCTACAATAATTTCAGACCAGGTTTGAGGATTTTCTGAATTATATTTCCATATAATAATATGATTTTTAACCTGACCTATTATATGATAATTAGCATAACCTGAATGTTCTTTTTCAGAATAAGAAATATTTTGAGAAATGCAATTTGACGGAAGCCAAAACATGAAACATGTAATAAAGAAAAGGTTTACAGTGTTATGATTCATAGCAATCATATTAATTGAACAGTAAATTTAAACATTTATATGCATGTGCATAATTTAACCAAAGCTGCATAAAAAAACTGCTGTTACAACATTAAATTGCAACATTACTATGGATAAGTTCATTGTTTCAGCAAGAAAATACCGGCCGCAAACTTTTGATACGGTTGTTGGCCAACAGCATATTACTACCACACTCAAAAATGCGATTAAGAACAATCAATTAGCACATGCATTTTTGTTCTGTGGTCCGCGTGGTGTGGGCAAAACAACCTGTGCACGTATTCTTGCCAAAACAATTAACTGTGAAAATCTGCAACCTGATGGTGAAGCCTGTAATCATTGTAATTCATGTGTAAGTTTTAATACAGGCACATCATTAAACATACATGAGCTTGATGCTGCAAGTAATAATTCAGTTGATGATATAAGAACGCTGGTTGAGCAGGTACGTTTTATGCCGCAGGCAGGTAAATACAAAGTATATATTGTTGATGAAGTACACATGTTAAGTTCGGCCGCATTCAATGCATTTTTAAAAACGCTTGAAGAGCCGCCGCCTTATGCCATTTTTATTTTGGCAACAACGGAGAAACATAAGATCATTCCAACTATTTTATCGCGTTGTCAAATTTTTGATTTTAAAAGGATCACTACAAAAGATACGGTTGAACATTTACAGGGAATAGCTGACAAAGAAGATATAAAAGCTGATAAAGCGTCGCTTCAGGTTATTGCGCAAAAAAGCGAAGGCTGCATGCGTGATGCGTTAAGTATTCTTGACAAGATTGTAAGTTTTACCAATGGCGACGTTACCTACCAAAACACGCTTGAACATTTGAATATTTTAGATGATGAATATTATTTTAAACTGCTTGATTATTTACTGCAGCAAGATGTAAGCAATGCTATGTTGTTGTTTGATGAAATAAATCAGAAAGGCTTTGAAGGTGATCTTGTATTGAATGGTTTCTCGGAATTTTTACGTAACCTTTTAGTGAGCCGCGATGCAAAAGCTGCAAGGTTGCTTGAAGTGGTGGATGATGTGCAGCAGCGTTATGTTGAAACTGCAGCTCATATTAGTTTATCTTACCTGATAAGCGCTTTGAATATTTTAAACGAAGCCGAGATAAATTATAAAATGGCTCGCAATAAAAGATTGCATGTTGAGCTTTCATTAATCAAACTAAATTATTTACAGCAGGCAATTGACCTGGTAAATGATAATGGCAACATCATTAAAAAAAAACGGCTTGATGCACCGGTGATTCATAAAATAAAATCTATAGCCACAACAAATATTGAAAGGCCGGTTGTTAAAGAATCAAAATTATATATCAGCGAAAGCCTTTCGGCACAAATTGCAAATAATGAAATTGTTGTTGAAGAGACGATAGATAACAAAGTTCACGAACCCACACTCAAATTCGTTCCAAAATCAAACGGCAGTAAAAAAAACCTGCTGGAATCGCTGCGTGAAAAAATAAGTTTAAATTATAACATTGAAGAAATAAAAGATGCAGAAGCATTGACCGATAACCGGCTTAAAGAAGTATGGAGTAATTATACTGCAAAGCTTGAAACGCAACCCAATAAGCATTCAACCATACAAACATTTAAGCTTGCAAAGCTGCAAACAGAAACTGATAACTTTTTTACAATAACAGTGCGCTCATTGGTGCATCAGAAATTTATTGAGCAGGAAAAAAGTTTGCTTTGCGATTTTATTCAGCAGTCATTCAACAACCGCAGCATTAATTTTAAAGTATTGATAGAAGCGGGAGAGAAGGAAGATATTCCGTTACATCTTACTTTAAACAGCCGTCAAAAATTTGAGCGCATAGCTGAAAAATATCCTTTGGTAAGAGAATTAAAGAGCAGGTTGAATTTGGATATTGATTATTGATTTACTGTTTGCCAAACACTGTCTTTAATAAATCAGTTACACGTGCAGCCGGGTCTTTGCGTATTTTCTGTTCTTCTAATCCAACTTCATAAAAAATACCGTCAATTGCTTTTTGCGTTGTGTAAGCAGTAAGGTTAGTATTTACCTGTTTTGTTGAAAAACGGTTGTATGCAGTAAACACATCACTCCAGTATTTTGTTGCACTTACTTTATTTAATGAGCTTGAAATAACTGGTTGAAATGCCTGCGTTAAAGCGGCTGTTGTTTTTTGTTTAAAATAATTGGTAGCAGCGAAATCGCCGCCACGCAATATGCCTATTGCATCAGTAATCGTCATTTGTTTAATGGCATTTACAAATATTGGCGTTGCAGATTTTGAGGCATCTTCTGCAGCACGGTTTAAAGAGAGCACTGTTTTATCAACCAAACTTCCCAAACCAAAAGTGCGCAAAGTATTTTCAACATTTTTAGCTTCTGGCGGCATTAATATTTTAATAGCGGCATTTGCAAAAAAACCATCAACCGCACTTAGCCTGTTGGTACTATTTTGTGTGCCGATAGTAAGCGCCTGTTTTAAACCTTCCACCACTTGATCTTGCTGGTTTGTATTGCCTGAAGACAAACCACCGGCAGCCTGTTGCAGTGTTGTACATTGTATATTAAAACAGAAGATTGCAGCAAGTAAGATATACTTCATGTAATTTATTTTAGTGGATAAATGATAAATGATTTTCAACTGCAAGTTTACTTTAAAATAATGCCAAACAAATTTTGCTAAACGATATTACAATTAATTTAATTTTTGTTAGCATTACATTTGCCCCTTTTAAATAGTCTTATACAAATGAAACAGTATTGGATACCTTTTTTATTGCTTGCTTTTATTTTCTCCTGTAACAATAAACCAGACAACACTGCAACAACGGACGATAACAGCAATCCGCCGCCGCCATTAATTAATTATTCAATAATAAAAGTTTATCCGCACGATACATCTTCTTATACGCAAGGCCTGGAATTATACAATCATAATTTGTATGAAGGCACAGGTAATTATGCGCATAGTAAAGTGCTTAAAACCGATCTTATAACAGGAAAAATTTTACAGCAAACCAAAACATCTAATGATTCAACTGTATTTGGTGAAGGCATTACTATTTTGAATAATAAAATTTATGAACTTACCTGGCAAACGCATAAAGTAAATGTTTATGATCTCGCCTCATTTAAAAAAATTAATGAGTTTAACTGGGCTTTTGAAGGCTGGGGCTTAACCAACAATGGCAAAGAATTAATTGTTAGCACCGGCAGCAGTAATCTTTATTTTGTTGACCCGGACAGCTTTAAAATTTTAAGGCAGGTTAGTGTTACAGATAATAACGGCCCAGTTAGCATGTTGAATGAACTTGAATTTGTAAAAGGCTTTGTGTATTCAAACATTTACGAAACGGATAACATAATAAAGATCGATCCTGCAACCGGCAATGTGGTTGGCAAGTTAGATTGCAGCAACATCTTATCAAAAAGCGGCATAAGCTATAATCCTAATGAGTATTCTGTTAATACAGGTTATGTATTAAACGGTATTGCTTACGATTCATCGAAAAATAATTTTTATATAACCGGCAAGCAATGGCCTGCGTTGTTCGAGATAAAGCTGAATTAGTTTTAAACTGTTTTCGTTACAATTTTAAAGGCATAATTAATCATAACCATCACTAAAACACAAGCAGAATAATACCTAAGATATTTTGCTTTAATGCGCAAAGGAAAAAGCGAATAAGCAGCGACAAAAAAGATAAGCATCAATACAAATATTAACGGCGGATACATTTTAAAGCTCTCTTTAAAATTTCCCTGCATAAGCAATAGCAATGAACGTTGCGCTCCGCATATAGGGCAATCAATTCCAAAAAAATATTTAAAAGCACAAGGCAGCATATGCTGTTGTAGCCATGAAATCATCTTAAAAAAATATCAGCATTATTAATAAGAATGGTGAAAACCCCACATGGTTGCACTGCCTAAAATTACTACCCAGATTATCCAGTAAATAATATACAAACCGCCAAGTGCGGTGCCGATAATGCTCATAATATAACCAGCATTAAGCGAGGAATAACCTTCATATAAATCCGGCGATTCGCTGTACATTTTCCTAGGTTTAGATGCTATAACCAAACCAATTATGCCTAAAACAAGGCCAACAAAAAAACAGGAAAATACAATTGAGCAAATTCCTAAAACAAGAACAGTAGTAGCGTTTGGCAGCATTTGTTTTTCTAACATAAAAGAGGTTTGTTATTGTGAAAGTTAAGTTTTGATATTATGAGTTGTGAAAATACCAGTAATTATCTAAAATAACAAAATCAAAACATCCCCCAAAAGCATCAGTAAACAACAATCTTGATTGTTTGTATTGATATTGATTGTGCTTTCTTAATTTAGGGCTTTAGCAGCAACTGGTTCTTATAAACATCGTTCATTTAAAATCACAACACAGGTGTATGAAGATTGAAGAAATAAAAATTTTAAGAGGTCCTAATTACTGGAGTGTCCGTCGTCCCAAACTCATTCAGATGAAGTTAGATCTGGAAGAATTGGAAGAACGCCCAACCAATAAAATTGAGGGTTTCTCTGAACGCATTGAAGCCTTAATGCCAACACTATATGAACACCGTTGCAGTGAAGATGATAAAGGTGGATTTTTCAGTCGTGTGAAAGATGGCACATGGATGGGCCACGTAATTGAACATATTGCATTAGAACTGCAAACACTTGCCGGCATGGATTGTGGCTTCGGCAGAACAAGGGGCACAGGTAAAGAAGGAGAATATTTTGTGGTGTTTGATTATATGGAAGAAGATGCAGGTGTATATGCTGCACGTGCCGCAGTGCGTATAGCCCATGCCTTGGTAGATGCAAAAGATTATGACCTTGATGAAGACATACAAAAGCTGCGTGTAATAAGAGAAGATACAAGACTTGGACCGTCAACAGGTGCATTGGTTGATGAAGCAGTAAAGCGTGGCATTCCGTTCATTCGTTTAAATAAACAAAGTTTGGTACAGCTTGGTTATGGTGTGCATCAGAAAAGAATACGCGCCACTATTGCAAGTACCACATCAACCATTGCAGTTGATATTGCGGGTGATAAAGAAGAAACAAAAAATCTTTTGGGTGCTGCGCAAATACCTGTGCCAACCGGTACTGTTGTGCGTGATGAAGAAAGTTTAAAAGATGCGATTGATAAGTACGGTTATCCGTTGGTGATAAAACCAATTGATGGTAACCATGGCAAAGGAAATACAACCAACATTACAACGTATGAACAGGCAACAAAAGCTTTGGAAGCGGCGCAATACTATGGCCGTGCTGCAATTGTTGAAAGATTTATAACAGGGTTTGATTTTCGTGTGCTTGTAGTTAATTACAAATTTATTTGCGCTGCTTTAAGAACCCCTGCAAGTGTTGTTGGCGATGGTGAACATACTATCCAGTGGCTGATTGATGAAAC
>CAZZXW010000096.1:0-9989 GCA_964658095.1 uncultured Parafilimonas sp.
GCATAAGAAGCGATGCATTATATGATTTCACAAACGGGCTTTCAGGTTATGCTTCTTTGGAGGATGCAATTAAGGATTACAGGAATTTATATGCAACTTATGGGCTTAGCTTAACTGATCTTGCTGATGGTGGTGATTATAACAAGACGAATGTAAACTGGCAAAAGCTTTCTTTAAATAAAAATGCACCATCTAACCAGATTAATCTTTCTGCCACAGGCGGCGATGATAAAACAAGTTTTTTTGCATCCGGTTTTTATGATACGCAGGATGCAATTGTTATCAATAATAAATTTTACCGTTATGGTGGCAGGGTTAACCTTGAACATAATCCAACACAGAAATTATCTATCGGTATCAACATTGCCGTTGACCGTTCACAATTAAACAGGGTTACAACAGATAATGCATTTTCAACGCCGGGCCAGTTGGTAGCACAACCGCCGCTTAATCCTCTGTATGATCCAACAACACATGACCTCAACAGCCATACACTATATCCTAATGGCTTGTTTGATGCAAAATATAACTCTGACAAGCAGGTTACAAACAGAACTGTTGGTAATGTATATGGCAATTATACCATCATTCCCTCGCTGGCATTTCGTTCAGAGTTTGGTGCAGACATTCTTAATCTTTACCAGGAAGCATTCCAGGGTAAACAAACAACAGATGGTGCAGGCATCGGCAAAGCAAATACTGTTATTTCGCTTGGCACCACATATAACACAAACAACTACTTTACCTACACGCCAAACCTGGGTGAAAAAAATAAATTATCTGCCGTGCTTGGCATGAGTTATTTGCAGAATGATAGCAAGCAGTCTTTAACCAACGCAGAACAAACACCATCAGATAAAATAAGAAATTTAAGTGGCACTACATCTATTACGGCAGCCACATCAACCGATGACCGTTATAATTTTTTATCTTATTTTTTAAGAGCCAACTATGCGTTTAATGAGAAATATCTTATAACAGCAAGCATAAGAGATGATGGTTCTTCACGCTTTGGCCCTAACAACCGTTATGGCTGGTTTCCTGCAGTATCAGCCGGCTGGATTTTAAGTGATGAAGATTTTTTAAAGGATAATAAAACATTAAGCTTTTTAAAACTAAGAGCAAGCTATGGCTTAACCGGTAACGCAGAAATAGGCAACACTTCTTACTTCAATTTATATAAGGTAAGTAATTATCCTGAACTGCCCGGTTACATTCCTACGCAACTGCCAAACCCAGATCTGAAATGGGAGAAAACTGCGCAGGCAGATGCAGGTATTGACTTTGGATTTTTAAACAGCCGCATATCAGGAGAAGTAGATGTGTATTATAAAAAAACTTCTGATCTTTTGCTTAACATCAATGTTCCGGCTACAACAGGTTATACTATTCTTACCAGGAACCTGGGCAACATGCGCAATAAAGGTGTTGAAATAGGTATTACATCAACCAATATTGATGGTAAATATTTTAAGTGGACAACATCTGCCAATGCTGCTTTTAACCAGAACACTGTATTAAATATCGGCGGACAAATTATTGAAGGTGGTTTTGGATTAACACAACGTGCTATTGAAGGCTTGCCAATAGGCGAATTTTATGGGCAGAAATTTTTGGGTGTTGATCCTAAAACCGGCGACGCACAATATTTGGGTGAAGATGGAAAGCCAACAACAGATTATGGTTCTGCAAAAAGAGTAGCGCTTGGTAATTCAAATCCAAAATGGACCGGCGGCTTAACCAATACGTTCTCTTATAAAGGCCTTGATCTTAGCATTTTCTTTTCTTTTGTTGCAGGCAATGAAATTTATAATGCAGCAGGTGTGTACCAGTCAAGCGGTTTATACAATGGCTTTGATAACGAAACTACTGATGAACTTAACGCCTGGAAAAAACCCGGTGATATTACCAACATTCCGCGTACAGGATATTTTAACGGATCGGGTTATCAAAACTCATCACGCTTTTTATATAATGGTGAATATATACGCTTAAAAAATGCAAGCCTTGGCTATACTTACTCAGGCAATTTTATTAAACGCATGCATTTTACTTCAGTAAGATTATATGTAATGGGCACCAATTTAATAACCATTACCCATTACCCCGGAGATCCGGAAGTGAACACAGAAACCATTGCAAACATTGGCGGCGGACAGGATTTTTATACCATTCCGCAAGCAAGAACTTTCACTTTTGGATTGAACGTAAAATTTTAAATGAATTTTAAACTGAACACATGAAACACTTTAAATACTTGGTTGTAACGGCAGTTATTGCAACAATATTTTCATGCAATAAAAAGCTTGATGTTTTGCCCCAGAATAATGTTACAGATATACAAACCGGCGATGATGTTACTGCATTACTTTTTGGCGGCTATTCATCAATGCAAAATGCTTTTGCATTTGGCGAGCAATATATTCTTGCTGCAGACCTGCTGGCAAGCGAAAATCAAATTGATTTTGTTGGAACGTTTACTGATTATAAAGACTTATCAAGTAAGCAGCAAACGCCAACCAATGTTATTCCAACAGACATGTGGGAAAACACTTACCTGCTGATTGAAAACCTGAACATTGTTTTAGATAAAATATCACTGGTAGATGCATCTGAACAAAAAGAAATTGCAGCAGAAGCAAAATTTATGCGTGGTGTTGCTTATTATGAACTGATCAATTATTTTGCACAGCCTTACTCAGCCGGCAATACATCAACCAATGCAGGCGTGCCGCTTATTTTGCAGCCAACCTATAATTATGATTCAACAAAAGACAAACCTTCAAGAGCTTCTGTTGCAGATGTATATAAGCAGATCATCAGCGATCTTACAGATGCAGCAAATAATCTTCCTGAAACTGCAGATGATGCAAGAGCAACCAGTTATGCGGCAGACGCTTTTCTTGCAAGAGTGTATATGAATACGGGTGATTATGCGAATGCAGCCACCGCTGCAAATGCTGTTATTGCATCTGGCAAGTTCACACTTACTTCAACCTTCAACCAGGCTTTTAATAATCCCAGCAATTCAACAGAAGATATATTCGGCATACAGCAAACCCCGCAAAGCAATGCAGGCACAACAGATAATGGCCTTGTAACATTTTATCGTTATGCGTACGATGCTGATGGAAACAATAAAGGCGGCCGTGGTGATGCACAGGTTGACCCAAATTATCTTACTTACTTTGATGCCGGTGATTTTCGCGGAACCTTTACGCTGGATGGTTCAAGCATTGCCGGCGTTAGTGGAACCTACACACAAAAATGGCTCACGTTTTACCGAGTAGTGCCGGTTGTGCGTTTGGCAGAAATGTATTTAACAAGAGGCGAAGCAAACCTGCGTAAAGGTGGTTCGCCAATTGGCAGCAAAACGCCGGCGCAGGATATAAATATTGTAAGAGAACGTGCCGGAGCCACTGATATAACCAGCCCTACGGGCAGTGATTTTGTAGATGAACGTTTTAGGGAGCTTGGTTTTGAAGGCGACCGTTTATGGACGTTAAAACGTCTTAAACTTGATGTGGGTGATTTTAAATATAATGATCTCAAACTTGTATTACCTATTCCACAACGTGAAATTGATGTAAACAATAATCTTATACAAAACCCGGGTTATTGAATCTATATAATCAGTTCTTTTTATTTGTACAAGATGCAAATACAATTGTTTAACACAAGTATAAAGCAGTAGGTTTTATATAAAACATTAAGCTGTTAAAGTAAATTTTTTGAATATGTTATTCAGCTATTATGAATGAATAACTACATGCTACGTAACAATGCAGCAGCAACTATGCCTGCAGTTTCAGTACGTAATCTTGTATTACCTAAACTTACCGGCTTAAAATTTTTTTCTAAAGCAAGCTTTATTTCAGGTTGCGAAAAATCACCTTCTGGCCCAATTAACATTAATACAGGTTGCATTGGCTTTATATTATTCAGTAATAATTTTTCTTCATCAGCGCAATGGGCAATTAGTTTTACACCGTTAAAATCTTCATTAATAAAATCAGTAAATCTTTTTGGTTGATGTAAAGCCGGCAACCATGTTTGTTTACTTTGCAGCATAGCAGAAATTATTATGCTGTTCATTCTTTCATACCTAAAATTTTGTTTCTCTGTGTAATCGCATATTAGTGGTATAATTTCAAACACACCAATTTCAGTTGCTTTCTCCATAAACCATTCAAGCCGCGTTGGGTTTTTTAATAATGAAATTGCAATTGAAATTTTTACAACCTGTTGCTTGTTGTTTATAGTTTTGGAGTCTTCAATTTTTACTTCGCAATTTTTTTTATTTGCATTGATAATTGTTGCTGTATACAGATTGCCTTTGCCATCTGTAAGATTTAATAAATCATTCTCTTTCATACGCAAAACCTGTACGCAATGTTTACTTGTTTCTTCACTTAATACATGATTGTGCTTTGATATAAAAGGTTCAAAAAAATAAGGCAAATTCATACATAGTGTTTAATAAAAAATTCCGGTATAAACTTAATTAAACCGGAATTTTAAACTTATAAACCGAGATTACTTAATCAATGCTTTTGCTTTTGCAACAACATTATCAACAGTAAAGCCATAAACTTTCATTAGTTCTTCAGCAGGTGCAGATTCACCAAATCTTGTTATGCCTAAAATATCACCTTCATCAGTTACATATTTATGCCACCCCATCGGTGAAGCGGCTTCTATAGCTAAGCGTGCCTTTAAATTTTTTGGAAACACTTTTTCTTTATAAGCCTCATCCTGCTTTTCAAATAATTCCGATGAAGGCATACTTACTACACTTGCAGCAATATTTTCTTCTTTTAATTTTTTCTGTGCTGCAACCGCAAGGCTTACTTCACTGCCCGTCGCAATTAAGATCACCTTTGCATCATCTGCCTTATCCAAAACGTATGCACCTTTTTCAAGTTCTGTTGCCTTTGTATATTTTTCCTGGTCAATAATGGGCAATTTTTGTCTTGAACAAATTAATACAACCGGTCCATCCTTATGTTCCAAAGCAACGCGCCATGCCTGTACTGTTTCATTTGCATCTGCAGGACGAATTACAGTAATGTTTGGAATAGAACGCAAAGATGCCAATTGTTCAATGGGTTGATGTGTGGTGCCATCTTCACCAAGGCCAATACTATCATGCGTGTAAACAAAAATTGGTTTTATTTTCATGATAGCAGCAAGGCGAATTGGCGGCCGCATGTATTCGCTAAAAATTAAAAATGTAGCGCCATAAGGTGTAATGCCCTTTGTAATAGCCATGCCGTTTAGTATTGAACCCATTGCATGTTCCCTGATGCCAAAATGAAAATTTCTGCCGCCATGGTTATTAGCTTCAAACGACTCGTACTTTTTTAATAAAGTATTGGTTGATGGAGCAAGATCTGCAGCGCCACCAATAAGCAAAGGGAAAGAATCTGCAATAGCATTTAATGTTTTGCCCGATGCGGTACGTGTTGCTTCTTTTTCATCACCAGAAAATACAGGCAGTTTTTCTTTCCATCCATCAGGTAGTTTTTGGCTGCTGAACAATTCGTATTCGTTTGCAAGGTCTGCGTATTTTTCTTTGTATGATTTATATAAGTCATTCCACTTGCTTTCAATGGCTGCACCTTTCTCTCCTTCTTTATGATAAAAATCTAAAACCTCATCCGGAACAACAAATGATTTTTCAGGATCGAAACCTAAGTTCTTTTTTGTTGCCGCTACTTCTTTTTCTCCTAAAGGTGCACCATGCGCTTCAGCCGTATCAACAGCATCAGGAGCTCCGTAAGCAATGTGCGTTCTTACTAATATCAAAGATGGTTTAGTAGTTTCATTTTTGGCGGCATCAATTGCATTCGTAATAGCCTCAATATCATTGCCATCACTTATTGATTGCGTATGCCAGCCATAAGCTTCAAAACGTTTAGCGACATCTTCATCAAAAGCCAAGGAGGTATTACCTTCGATAGAAATGTGATTATTATCATACAAGTAAATAAGATTGCCAAGCTTAAGATGCCCTGCCAAAGAAGCTGCTTCAGAGGTTACACCTTCCATAAGATCACCATCACTGCAAATAGCATATATCTTATAATCGAACAGATCAAAGCCGTCTTTATTATAGCGTGATGCAAGGTATTGTTGTGCGATTGCCATGCCAACACCATTGGCAAAACCCTGGCCAAGCGGACCAGTTGTGATTTCAATTCCATCAAGCAAACCATATTCAGGATGCCCTGCAGTTTTGCTGTTTAACTGCCTGAATTGTTTAAGATCATCTAACGTAAGATTATAACCTGTTAGGTATAAGTAAGCATATTGAAACATACAGGCATGGCCGGCCGATAAAACAAACCTGTCGCGGTTTGCCCATTGTGGATTTTTTGGATTATAGTTCATTGCTTTCGTCCATAACACATGCCCGATAGGCGCAATACCCATTGGCGTGCCGGGATGCCCGCTGTTTGCTTTTTGTACTGCATCAACCGCCAACAGCCTTACTGTATTAATACATAATTGCGTTAAATCCTTATTCATTTTTTCTAATTTTTGAGGAAAGATATAATAAGCTTATCGTTTACAAAAACCAAACCTGCTTTTATCAAATAATTTTAAGCACGCTGTTTATTACTATTATCTTTAATTTTACTGTAAATCTTATATGAAAAAACCACTCCTTACACTGTTCTGTTTTTGCATGCTTTATAATATATTTTCTCAGCAGCAAAAAATTATTGGTGATTGTACAATTATATATACAGTAAGCAACGCAGATAATAATGTGAAAAGCAATTTTGAAGGTGCTGAAAAAAGAATTTATATACGCGGCAAGCAAATACGCATTGATTTAAACAGCAACACTTTTAATCAAACAATTTTTTATAATGATAATACAGGCGAAGCCACTGTATTAAAAAGCATAGGTGAATCAAAGTATATATCTACATATACTACTGCTGACTGGCAAAAACAAAACGCGGTTTATAACAATATAAAACTGTCTTTTACAAATAACACAAAGAAAATTTTAAATTACAATTGCAAAGAAGCCTTGATTCAGTTAACAAACGGAAGCAGCTACATAGTTTATTATACGCCGGATTTACTGCCTTTGGTTACAGAAAATACATTTGAATTTAAAAATATTCCCGGCCTTATTTTACAATATCAAACCAATGTTCGTAATGAAAAGATACAATACACAGCAAGCAGCATAAGCTTTGATCCGGTACCTGTTTTCAGGTTTAATATACCTACATCAGGTTATAAAATTCTTAGTGATTAGAGCGGTTAGGTGAAGTTGGTGTTTTGAAGAAAGGCAGTTTTACTTTTACTTTATAGGTGTAAGGATAAACATAAGTAGTGTTACCATTTTGAAAGCTGATCATTGACTTGCCTTCAATTGAAGAAGTAGAATTAACCTGGTAAATATTTTGAGAACCTTTGTATTGAAATTGTGAAAGCCTGAAAGAAGGATACGCTGTTAATTTATAATTGTTCCTGCTGAAATGTTTTAAACTTATTTTCTTATTGCTTTTATCATCGCCGGTACTGCTGCCAATAAATGAAGCAAAGCTTTGAAGGCTGATCATAAAACCCAGCGCAAGTAAAAATTTTCTTAAAGTAAACAGCCGTTTCATACCACAAAAGTATTAAATTTAACAAGACTTACAAATAAATAAACGCATTCTCATAAAGAATTGTTACAGGAATTGGAAATTTTATTTTCCTGGCATATATTACATCAACCTTTGAACTATGCATGAACACTCCTTTAGAGAAAATGCAAATGAAATTAACGAGTTACTAAAGCAATATGAAGACCTGCGCAGTGGCAGGCGCCATATTTTTTTAGAAGAAGAATCTTTTGAAATTATCATTGATCACTACGACGAAAAAGATAATTTTATAAAGGCGCTTGAAGTTGCTGAAACAGGAATTGAATATTTTCCTTACTCATCCATTTTGCTTGTTAAGAAAGCTGATCTCTTAATAACCACACATCAATATAAAGAATCACTGGAAATTTTGGAGCAGGCACATTTTTATGATGCACAAAATATTGACATCTACATATTAAAAACCGATGCATTTTTAGCATTGGATATGCAACAAAATGCGGTTGATCTTTTAGAAGAAGCTTTGCTGCTTTTTGAAGGTGATGAAAAAGTAGATTTGCTTTTTGAATTGGCAGATGTGTATGATGATTATGAAGAATTTGATAAAGTGTTTGAATGCCTTTGCCTGGTACTTGAACATGAGCCTGCCAACGAAGAAGCTTTATATAAAATTTGTTTTTGGACAGATTTTACCGGCCGCAATGAAGAGAGCATAAAGCTACATCAAAAATTAATAGATAACCAGCCTTACTCTGAACTTGCCTGGTTTAATCTTGGTTCTGCTTACCAGGGATTGAAGTTGTATGAAAAAGCGATTGATGCATACCAGTTTGCTGTTGTAATAAATGAAAAATTTGATTACGCTTACCGTAATCTGGGTGATGCTTACATACGGCTGCGTAAATATAAAGAAGCAATAGAAGTGCTTGAAAAAGTTGGTGAAATAACACGGCCTGAAGAAGTAATTTATGAAGCTATTGGCCATTGCCATCACAGGTTAGGCAATTATGCGCAGGCACGTTTTAACTACCGGAAAGCATCGCACATGAACCCAACTGATAGTAAGTTATATTATAAGATTGCCTTAACCTACATTAATGAACAGCAATGGCAAAGCGCCACAAAACAGTTAGAAACTGCATTGCGCATCAACCGCAATTCGCCCGAATATATTCTTGCAATTGGCCAGTGTGCCTTGCAATTAAAGAATTATAAAGACGCCGTACATTATCTTAGTTTGGTTGTAAGAAGTAAACCAAAAAATGTACGTGGATGGGAGGCGCTTATTAAATGTTTATTAGAAACAAAGCATTATAATGAAGCTATACAGCAATGCATTGATGCTTTAGAAAATACAGAGAACAAACCACTTTTTCATTTTTTATACAGCATAGCCTTGTTTGCGGTTAACAGGAATAAAGATGCTGTTGTTCAATTAGAGCATGGCTTAAAACAGGCGCCGCAATATTTAAAAAAATTTGTTGAATTAAATCCGTCAATTCTCCAAAATCAACAGGTGATTGATATGATTGCCCGTTACAGGAAAACAAAAAGAAAGAAGTTTTAAAGTTTCAGGTTGTTGTTAGATGTAATTGCCCATCACTTATTTTTGCCGCTTCAAAAAAATACTTAATGAATTTTGGACTAACGCAAATGCCGGAACGCACAGAAAAGCCACGCACCAATGGTTTAACAATGGTTATGGATAAAGGCTTAAGTGTAGAAGAAACAAAAAATTTTTTGAGTATTGGTTATCCGCATGTAGATATTTTGAAACTTGGATTTGGAACTTCTTTCGTTACACCAAACCTGCGGGAAAAAATTGAAGTCTATCAATCCTATAATATTCCTGTTTATTTTGGAGGAACTTTATTTGAAGCTTTTCTTATACGCAACCAGTTTGATGATTACATAGCGCTTTGCAAAGATTATAATATCACCTACATGGAAGTGAGCGATGGCTCAATCACTATTCCACATACAGAAAAATGCGGCTACATAGAAAAGCTTATGCAACATGGAACTGTATTAAGTGAAGTGGGTAGTAAAGATGCAGAGCATATCATTCCACCATATAAATGGATTGAACTGATGCGTGCTGAACTGGAGGCAGGTTCAGAATATGTAATAGCAGAAGCCCGAGAAGCAGGCAACGTAGGCATTTACCGCGGCAGTGGCGAAGTGCGGGAAGGCCTAGTACAGGAAATACTTACCCAAATACCGGGTGAAAAAATATTGTGGGAAGCACCGCAAAAAGCCCAGCAGCTCTATTTTTTAGAACTGCTTGGCTGTAACGTAAACCTTGGCAATATTGCCCCAAGCGAAGTTATACCGCTTGAAGCTATGCGCGTGGGTTTGCGCGGCGATACTTTTGAG
>CAZZXW010000097.1:0-9887 GCA_964658095.1 uncultured Parafilimonas sp.
CATCGTAATAACAGAAATGGTGCTTGTATATAAACTGGAAAGAAAAAAGCGGCATACCTTTTTTATACGGTCTGGTTTTATAGTTAGTGCTATTTCTTTTGCCTGCATTAATATTTTACCCGCAGGTTATGCAACAGCCGTTGTTTGTATTGTATTGATAACATTTGGCGAAATGCTTGCAATGCCGTTTATGAATACATTCTGGATTGAAAGAAGTGATGATAATAACCGCGGACAATATGCTGCGCTTTATGCAATAGCCTGGAGTATTGCGCAAATTGCTGCACCGTTGTATGGAAGTTATATAGCAGCATCATCAGGTTTTAAATTATTATGGTGGATTGATGCAGGCGTGTGCATATTGGCAGCATTAAGTATTTTAATGCTTGAAAGAACTATTCATATATCCAAGCCAACCAAACTGGCTTCTGCCGCTTCTTAAAGTTATGCATTACAAGTGGGCTTATGATGCACAGGAAAGTTTAATGAGTTTGCAATAAAACATAGTTCATTCGCTTTTTTGTGAAGTTCATTTGCTTTTTCTTTCATTAAAATATCTTGTATGGTAACCGCCGGGTGCAAGATTACTTCAGTAAATTTTCCACCACCATTTGTTGTTTCCATCATTATGCCTGTTGCGTTATCAATATAATCTGTTACAACAACACCTGCTACAGCACACAAATGCAGGTACGATAACATATGACAGGATGAAATAGAAGCTATTAAAAGTTCTTCCGGATTATGTTTTGTTTTGTCGCCGCGAAAAGCCGGATCTGAAGAGCCAACAATTTCAACTTTGTCATTAACAAGAATTGAATGGCTTCTTTCATATTCTTTATAGCCTGACGTTCCTGATCCCTTATTGCCAGTCCATTTTATTGTTAGTTTATAATTGTGTTGTTCGCTCATAAATTTTTTTGAATAGTTAGTTAGGCATCTTCAATCCATTTACAGAAATCATTTCAAACAACTGATTTTAGTGATCTATTCAACAAAATATTTTAAAGCACGATTAACGATTCGCGTTTCAGGATTTTATCATTCCATCTGCTTTATCTTGCCTGTGCCTGCAATATTTTGAGTTACTGAAGGATTACCTTTATAATTTACATTTCCAACACCCGCAATATTTATATCAAGACTGCTGTCAGCAAAAACATTAGCATCGCCAGTGCCTGCAATTTTTATTTTTACACTTTCAGATTTAAGATCTTCAGCATGATAATTTCCGCTACCTGCAACTTCAATTTTAGAATCTTTTGTTTCACCTGAAAGATAAATATCTCCGGTGCCTGAAATACTGCTGTTTACCTGCGGCGTGTTTACATTAAAATGCATATTGCCACTCCCGGCAATGCCCAGGTCAAGATGATCGCCGCCGGTAAATTCGCCTTGCGTGGTAACAGTTCCGCTACCGGTTAATTTAAATTCTTCAAGCTTATCTGTAGTTATATATACTTTAATTTTTTTTGAAGGATCAATGCCTACATCATTTCTTGTATGTATGCTTAAGCCATCATCGTCGTTTTCTGTAACAATGTATTGCTGCAAGTTTTCATCAGCTTCAATTTTTACAGAAAGCGGCGAACCCTGCGTAAGCTGCACATCATAACTACCTGCACATTTTATTTTTTCTGCTGATGATACGCTTCGTTGCTGCGTTGTTATGTTGCCATTACCGCTTATTCTTTGATGAAAGATACCATTACATGATACGATCAGCATCAAGACAACAGAAGACAAAATTTTCATGAGTTATGTTTTTGAATTGTAAGCGAAAATTAAATAATTATAATCAAGCATTAAATATTCCAGTCAATAATTTCGTTGGCAAATTCTTTTTTATAAAGGGATGTTATGCGGATATAATTATCTGTATAACCTTCCATAAATCCATTTTTATTATAATCTTCAAACAAAACCTTTCTTATACTTCCTGTATGTTGTGCAGTAAAACGTTGCATTTTTTGGTAAGAAAGATTGCGCAGTATTTTATTACGCTGATGCCTTATTTGCATTGGAACAACAGGTTTTAGTTCCAGCGCTTTTGTGTTATCTCTTTCAGAATAAGTAAACACATGCAGGTAAGCAACATCAAGCTTATTTATAAACGCAACCGTTTCATTAAAATCAATTTCATTTTCTGTTGGAAAGCCAACGATAACATCAATACCTATCGAACAGTGCGGCATCAGCCTTTTTATGTAAGCAATTTTATCAGCATACAATTCTTTACGGTAACGCCTTCTCATCAAACCTAAAATTTTATTGCTTCCGCTTTGCAACGGAATATGAAAGTGCGGCATAAACTTTTTACTTTGCGCAACAAACTCTATTATATTGTTTGAAAGAAGGTTAGGTTCAATGGATGAGATTCGGTAACGTTCAATGCCATCAACATTATCCAGGGCTTGAATCAGGTGGTAAAAATTTTCCGTGTCATTACCAAAATCACCGAGGTTAATTCCTGTAAGCACAATTTCTTTTACGCCATTCTGTGCAAGTTTTTTTGCATTATTTACTACATTTTCAAGCGCATCACTCCTGCTTTTGCCACGTGCCATTGGAATGGTGCAGAACGAACAATTATAATTGCAGCCATCCTGCACTTTTAAAAAAGCTCTTGTGCGTTCATTCAAAGAAAATGAACTATTAAAATCTGTTACATCTTCAATATCGCAGCTGGAAATTTTTGCCGCATCATTTTTATGAAGTTCTTTTAAATGTTGTGTAATGTTGAATTTTTCCGCAGCACCTAATACTAAATCAACACCAGGAATTTCTGCAATTTCTTTTGGCTTTAACTGTGCATAACAACCGGTTATTACAACAAAACTTTCAGGTGTTTTGCGTTGAATGCGGCGCACCAGTTGACGGCATTCTTTATCAGCATTATCAGTAACAGAACAGGTATTTATAACATACACATCAGCTTCTTCAGCAAAATCTTTTTTCTCAAAACCGTCCTGCTCCAATAATCTTGAAAGTGTTGAAGTTTCTGAAAAATTAAGTTTGCAACCCAATGTATGAAATGCCACAGAACGCTGTTTATGCATAACGGCAAAGATAAAGTTTCAGAAATATTATATAAGGTACAGATGTTTAAGTAAGTTAGCCAACGTAATTAAACTATTATAAAGATTAAATGTCTATTTGCTTTTAAAACCATGCGCAAAATTAAACTGCTCTTTACAATCGTATTTTTATTTGCTATTAATATCATTTCATCGGCACAAAATGAAATAAATAAAGAATTAAGCTTATTAGATTCCAACATTCAAACATCTTACTTTAAAATTGGTGCAGATTATATTTCCAACAATGTTTATTTCGGGCGAAAAGATTCTGCCGCAATTCCGTACATCGTTCCTTCAATTGGTTATTACAATAAGAGTGGTTTATTCATTGAAGGTTCAGTAGCAGTAATACCAAAGAATACTATTCGGGCTGATTTGTTTACCATCGGTGGTGGTTATGATTTTCACAGCAGTAATGAAAAATTTACCGGTGAATTATATGTTGCCAAATATTTTTTTAATGATTCAAGCAAAACAGTGCAGTCAGAAACAAATGGTGAAGCAGATGCAATTGCTGCGTATGATTTTGGGCCAATAAGTATTAATGGTGGCATTAATGTTCTATTTACAGATCCTGTTGATGTAATTCTTACAGCAGGATTATCGCATGAATTTTTATTTGGTAATAGTTATCAATGGTCACTAACACCAACTGCTTTAACTAATATTGGCTCTCTTAATTTTTATAAGAATTATTATATAAAACGAAAGTTGAAGAAAAGAAATGGCAGAACTGTTACCGTTAGCGGAACCAATAAATTTTCTGCACTGGATTATGAATTTTCTTTACCGCTTTCCTATGATACAAAAAAATGGTCGTTGCTTATATCACCTTATTATACCATACCTGTTAACCCGATACAATACTCTATAAACAGAATAATGCTTAAACAGGAAACTTTAAGTAATAGTTTTTATGTAGAAGCAAGCGCAGCTTTTAAATTTTAAAAGAAGGTATTAAACCTTCACATGTGCTGTTGGTCTTTAAATAAATAAAATTAAACATGATTACTAAATCTAAATTCTTAACACTGCTGCTTGCAATTTCTACCACCACTGTTCTATCATTAAAGGCTTCTGCCCAAACACCTGCAGGCGCAGGCACAACAGCTCCGCCGGTTGCTGTTACAAAGCACCAGGAAGTAAAACATGTTGCTCATGATATTCGTAATGAAAGAAGAGAAAAAGCGATAAGAAGGCATGATATTAAAAACGATAATGCAAAAGGTGCTGTAAGATCAACAAGGCAAATAAGAAGAGATAAAAGAAATGAACGCAGAAATGTAAAAGCCTTAAAAGCTGATGGAGTTAAACATCCGGTTCGCAGGGCTGAACATCGTATCCGTACTCATTAATCTATATAATTTATTATGCTTAAAACCGTCTTGCGACGGTTTTTTGTTTTTATTGAAGTTAACTTAAAATAATTATTATTACTTGCTGCTATCAGGTTTATAAACATGAATGGATTGCGCCACCAGCTTCCATTGATCATTGATCTTTTCAAGTATTCTTATTTCATGCGAATAACTTTTAGTTCCATCTTTTGTTGTTGATGCCTCATCATGGCTTACCCATGCATCATTGTCGTGAATGCTGAATGTGTAATTACTGTTAATGGCACTTCCACCTTTTCCTGCCATGCCTGCCGGCGGATGCAGCATAATCTCAGGCGGTACAACAAAGCTTTTGCCTTCAGGTGTTGATACCAGTATTTTACTGTAAGGTTGAATTTGCCAGCAATCTGCATGTGCCTGCAGATCTCCGCTTCGCCATGTAGCAGATTCTTTTTCCAGCAATTGTTTAATGGCTGATGTATCGTTAATAGTCTGCGCTTTTAAAGCAGTTATAAAACTTAATGCGATACATGCTAATGGAAGATGTTTCATTGTTATAAAATTAGATAAGTGATTATAATTTGCAATTTAATACGGCTCAACATAACAACATATTTGATTGTAATTTTGAAATAAGTCGCCAAACAATCACACTATAATTTTTATTAATGAAAAAATATTTTAGTTGCCTGGTTATATTAATTCCGGTAATAAGTTTTACACAACAACCTTTTAATGGCATTGATGTAAACCTTGGAAACCTGTATCGTTTATCTGATGCTAAAACAAGATCAATAAGCCCTGAAAACTTTACGGGCGAAAAAGGTAAAGGCGGTATGGCAACACAAGGCACCGGCGCAGATGCATCTAAAGAATTAGGGCAGGGATGGAAAGTAAGTCCAAGCGTTGTTATCAAATCAAAAACAACATTTACACTTGCTGAAATAACAGGCCCTGGTTCTATATCACATATATGGATGACACCAACTGGCAACTGGCGCTATTCAATTTTGCGGTTTTATTGGGACGATGAAACTTCGCCTTCTGTTGAAGTGCCGGCTGGTGATTTTTTTTGCATGGGCTGGGGAGAATATGCAGCCGTTCAATCATTGGCGGTAACAGTAAACCCGGGCAGTGCATTTAATTGTTATTGGCCGATGCCTTTTAAAAAAAAGTGTAAAATAACAATGGAAAATATTGATGATGAAGATATGACTTTGTATTACCAGGTTGATTATATGCTTACACAGGTGCCAGAGGATGCGGCTTACTTTCATGCACAGTTTCACCGTGTAAACCCATTGCCTTTAAAACAGGATTATACCATTGTTGATGGCATTCATGGCAAAGGCCAGTACGTTGGAACTTATATTGCTTACGGCGCTAATAAAAATGGATGGTGGGGTGAAGGCGAAATAAAATTTTTTATGGATGGCGACACTAAATATCCAACCATTAACGGAACAGGAACCGAAGATTATTTCTGTGGTTCTTACGATTTTGATACACATAAAACAAATGATGCCGGCATTGATGAATCAAACTATACTGAATTTTCCAATGCTTATACAGGATTGCCACAGGTAATACGTGGCAATGGCCATTATAATATTGCGCAGCGCTTTGGTTTATATCGCTGGCATATAACAGACCCGATACGATTTGAAAAAAATTTAAAAGTAACCATACAGGATCTGGGCTGGCATAAAGATGGAAGATACATGCCTTTGCAGGATGATATTGCTTCTGTTGCCTTTTGGTATCAAACAGAACCGCATACGCCATTTGCTCCGTTGCCTTCAAAAGATGAGCTGGAACGGTAATGCAATTCACTGCGTATTAACATCTGCCATGCATAGCTTTGCGTAAATTTTTGTTATGAATAAATACCTCAATATATTTTTATTTACTGCCACCACATTATGTGCCTGTGCTCAAAATAATAAGGTTGTAACAAGCGATCATCCATCTGCATCACAATTAAAAAATTACAGTGTTGCCACGTTTGCAGCCGGTTGTTTCTGGCATGAGGAAGCGTTGTTTGAAAGCGTTAAAGGTGTTAAAGAAGCGGTATCAGGTTATGCAGGCGGAACAACAGCAAATCCAAATTATGAAATGGTTGAAACTGGCAATACAGGCCATGCAGAAACAGTAAATGTTTATTACGATCCAAAAGCTGTTAGTTACGAAACATTACTTAAAGTATTTTTTGCAGGGCAAGATCCAACACAGGTTAACGGGCAAGGCCCGGATCATGGCACACAATACCGTTCAATTGCTTTTTACAGAAGTGATGCAGAGAAAGCTGCCATTGAAAATGAAATGAAAGCAATTGCTTCAAATTATAAAAAACCAATTGCAACGCAGGTAATGCCTTTTACCAAATTCTGGGAAGCAGAAGGTTATCATCAAAATTATATTGAACATAACCCTGATAACAGTTATGTGCAGTATGTTTCAATACCCGAAATAAAACAGTTTGAAAAAGAATATCCGCAACTCGTTAAGCCGGATCACATGTTTTAATAAAGCTCTCCTGTTTGCATGTTAAGTTGCAAAGTAGTACGCTTAATCTCATAAGATGAATTATTAAATCCATTTGCGGGAAGTCCTAAAGTAGATATTGAGACAGCTCCTAACAACGCATTTGTTATTGTATGATTATTTATTGCCAAAGACTTTGTCCCTCTTACATTAAAAGTTTTATTTGTTCTGATTAGAGGGAAAAGGTTATCAACACTTCTTATAAACAAATTTTTTCCATCGCAAAATCCCCAGAAGCTTTGTAAAGGAAAAGATTGATCATTTTCATTTATAAAAACTTCATCACTAAGTTTTCCCCGGTTCAATGTATAATTTATAATGGAAGGATTATTTAATTTGAACTCTGTAAAATTTTTATAAATACCTTTCTTTAAAACCGAATCTTTTAATATAGGGTAATTGGAAAAACTTTCAATGTGATGTTGTATATCAGTGTAAGAAAATTCGGTTTTACCTATATGTATATCTGTAAGATTTTTATTAGAAACTTTGGTAAATAAAACTGCAAAACTTTTTTGAATTATGCCTTGCAATAAAGCAGACGAATCATTAACCAAAATAGTATCAACCTTATAAAGTGCATGAAAAGTATTTTTGTTTCGAAGAAACAATTCTGCGCTAACAATTATTCCTGTTTTCCATGCTTCTGTTGGTGTAATCTTCCCTTTTTCTGTATGAAGATTTACATTCGTTAAAGCTTTTACATAATTACTTATTCTATATTCTTTAATAATCAGAAATAGGTTGTTTGAAGAGTCCTGACTTACTGATTTATAACCTGTTACAGCAAAATCAGTAATTTCACTTTCTAAACTTTTAGGGAATACAATCTTCTTTATATTTTCAACGGAACTATATCTGAAAAAGCCCACGGAGGATGTGTCTGCACGTGCATCAACAACTTGTATTTGATTAAAAGGAATTGTTGCAAATGAGGTTTTTATAAATTCTAATTTAAATATTGTCGTCTTTAGTTTTTGAAAGTATGAGGAATCATCAATCTTCTGAGCAAAGCAAGCACAGTTGATAATAATCAACAAAGCAGTTAATAAGGGTTTCATAAAATTCTATTTCATTCTTTCCTTTATAAACGGAATTGCTTTTGAATAAGCATCTTCTGTTGCGGTTTTATCATAATGCGGATTGCTTGGGTTAGCAAATGCATGGTCTGCATCATATTCAAAAGTGCTAACTTTTTTACCTGCTGCTTTCATATTTATATTAAAAGTGTCAACAACTGCCGGTGTGATCCATTGGTCTTTTTTTGCAAAGAATCCAATCACATCACAGTTTAATGTTTTTAATTTGTTTACATCAGTTTCAGGCATGCCATAAAACATTACGCAACCTTTAACCTGTTGGCCTCCAAGTATAGCTGTTTGTAAACTCCAGCCGCCACCAAAGCACCAGCCTATTGTAAATACTTTTGCATTGGCACCTGCATAGCTGTAAGCGCCTTTGATAATATTTACGGCACGGTCTGTTTTTACAGCTTGCATAAGTTTGCCTGCATCCTGCGGTGTTGTGGCAACTTTATTATCATACAAATCAATAGCAATAGCGTTTACACCAAGCTCATTACTTAATTTTTCAGTTTCCTGCTTTATATAATCGTTCAATCCCCAGTATTCATGAATAACAAATAAGTAATAATCGGTTGGCTTTTGCGCTTTAACCATCCAGCCATGTGCATCGGTTCCATCAGGTGTTTTATAAGTAATATCACTGCCATTAGCACTGTGATACACAAACGGCAACGGCGCTTCATGGCTCATCACAAACTTCTTATTGCTGGCAAGCATTGCAAACTGATCGGTAGCAGCAACAGGCGCACAACAGGCAGCCATTTTTGTTTGGGCGATTAAAGAAGAGACACTTATCATAATTACAAAAAATAAAATAAACTTTTTCATACAGTATTATTGATTGATTAAATAAATATGCTAACAACTTTAAAATAACAAAATTCATTTAATGTTGTTTGCTTATGCCACATTAAATGCTTCATGCAATGCCGGAATGGACACATCAGCGAAACCTTTATCTTCTAACTTTTGCCTAAAATCCTGCTGCACATTATACGCACCATGCACAATAAAAATCTTCTTTACTGTCTTTGTACTTTGACAATCTAAAAAATGTAAAAGATCATTATAATCGCCGTGTGCGCTCATGCTGCGCATAACACCAACTTCAGCTTCAACATCATATTCTTCTCCAAAAATATGAACACGGTTTGCACCATTCATAAGTTGGCCACCAAGTGAATGCGGTTCACAATAACCAACAAGCAAAATAGTATTGCTGCTGTTGTTTATATTATTGATGATATGATGTTTTATGCGGCCTGCATCAGCCATGCCGCTGGCTGCAATTATAATCATTGGCTGATGATTATCGTTCAGGCTTTTACTTTCATCAACTGTTTCAATAAACTTAAGTTCGTTAAAAGCAAACGGGTCATCATCTTTATTTATTAATTGCTGAATGTTTAAGTTGAAATTTTCAGGATGATTTTTCACAACCTGTGTTGCCTCGTAACTTAATGGACTGTCAACAAAAACAGGAATATTTTTTAACGTTCCTCTATTACTTAAATCATTTAAAAAATATAAAAGCTCCTGCGTTCTGCCAACACTAAATGCGGGAATAATCAGCTTGCCTTTTTTATGTATGCAGGTTGCTTCGATCCATTTATAAAATTCGTCCGGTGTGTTGGAAACGTTTTCATGCAAACTGTTGCCATACGTACTTTCTGTAATAATATAATCAGCTTGCGGAAATACTTTTGGTGAACGGAGAATAACATCATTATACCTGCCAACATCGCCAGTAAAAGATATTTGTGTTGTGGTGTTTTCTTCTTTAATGCGCACATGCACTGCAGCGCTGCCAAACTCAAGGCCATTCAACAACTCTGGGCCAC
>CAZZXW010000098.1:0-2549 GCA_964658095.1 uncultured Parafilimonas sp.
GATTTTGGCGATGAATCTTTTAAGCTTTGGATATCATGTATACCCGTTGTTATTTTCTTTGCACCGCTTGGCGCTTTTATAATGAGTAAATTACCAAGGTTAGGCATCGCAAGAATTTTATATTCAATCTTAATTATACAGTTCATTGGTGCTATGTTCGTCATTAAACCAAACAAAGATGAGATCATACTTTGCGGGTTAACAATTGCATTCGGACTGGGTTTATTTTATTATTTATCAAGATTAAAACGCGTTCATAATAAAATTGTAACAGGATAAATTAAAACCTATACTTTTATTCTTTTATACTGTGCTGAAAAAACTGCTTACCATATTACTGCTTTCCATTTACCTGTTTAATCTTATAGGTTACAATTTGGTTTTTCAATATTTGATTGATAATTCAGATATACAACTTGCACACAACATTAATAGTAAGCAAATAGATGAACGCAACTTAGTGGAAGTTAAAGTAGCGTTGAACATGCCTTATTTAAGCAACACAAAAAATTATGAGCGTGTTGATGGGCAAATTGAATTGAATGGCGTTGCATACAATTATGTAAAACGTAAAGTGTCTGGTGATACTTTGTACCTGTTGTGCGTTCCAAACTTTTCTAAAACGCAACTCTGTAATGCAAAAGCAGATTATGCAAAAGAAACCAATGATCTTCCTTCAAAAAAGAATACTGAATCGAATACCAAGAAAGCAGGTTTCTGTAACGATTATGTCTGCATAAACACACAGCATAATCTTTCGATACAATCACAATCGAATGTATTTGAAAATAATTTCCTGTCCCCGAAACCTTCATCTCCTTTTGTTCAGTTTATCACACAACCACCAGATAACATCACCTGCTGATATAATAAGTCCCGGTTTATATCAATTGTACTAATTACATCCTGGAATACAGGTGAATGCTACGTAGCTTTTATGAGTTATGTGTGCCGGCTAATTAATTAAAACATCAAATAACATTCATGAAAATTAAAACAGAGCCCGTTGGCAGTGTGCCACGTCCAAAATATTTGGTAGATGCATTAGGCGCATTTGCACAACAGCAAATAAGTGAAACCGAATTACAACAACTTTCAGACAAAGCATTAAAAGAAACAATTCAACGTTTTGAAGAAACAGGCTCTCCTGTTATAACAGATGGTGAACAAACAAAACCAAGCTTTGCAACATACCCGATAAGTGGTATAAAAGATTTGTCTCCGAACGGTGTTGTTATTCCTTTTGCTGATGGACATACAAGACAATTACCAACCATTACTTCAGGGCCTTTTCATTATACAACATATGCAAGTAGTTATTTAAAGAAAGCAAAGCAGTTAACCACATTACCTGTTAAACAAGCAGTGATTGCGGTGTCTGCTATCAGTTTATTATATCCGCAACAAGGCATTGCTGGTTATTCGCAGGAACAATTCATTAATGATTTAGTGAATGAAGCAGAAGCTGATATCAGAAGGTGTTTAAACAACGGCGCATACAATGTGCAAATTGATTTTACTGAAGGAAGGTTAGCATTAAAACTTGATCCATCAAAAGGCTTATTGAAAACTTTTATTGATTTAAATAATAAAGTGCTTGCCCGTTTTTCTGATGAAGAAAGAAAAAGAATTGGCGTGCATTCTTGTCCTGGCGGCGATCATGATTCTACACACAGTGCAGATATTCTTTATACTGATCTGTTGCCTTTATTGTTTGAATTGAAAGCAGGCAATTTCTATTTAGAATATGCTGGAGAAAAAAACAAGCAGGATGTCTTGCAATCCATCAAAGAAAATCTTCGTCCTGATCAAACTGTTTTTATTGGCGTTACTGATGTGTTGAATCCTCGTGTTGAAACACCTGAAGAAATACGTGATGCAATTATCGAAGCATCAGAAAAAATCCCTTTACAACAACTCGGCACTACAGATGATTGCGGCTTCTCACCTTTCGCGGATGATCTTTCTACATCAAGAGATACGGCGTTTGCAAAAATTAAAGCACGTGTTGAAGGAACAAAACTCGCTGAAGAAAAACTTTCAAAATAAAATCAAACAAAAATAAAATATGCCACACATAAATGTAGATCCCAACTTACCGGGAATAAGACAACTGATGGATTTTAGTCCTGAGACTGCAGAGCCAATGGGCATGCTTGCCAACTTAATGTTACGCAGCGACAAAGGTTTAAGCATGGCGGAAAGAGAGATGATAGCAACTTATGTTTCTTATCTCAACGATTGTTTTTATTGCCAGCAATCACATGGTGCTATTGTTACTTGTTATCTGGATGATAATAATGAAGTGATCAACCAGGTAAAAAATGATTATCAGCATGCTGATATTTCTGAAAAGATGAAAGCCTTATTAACTATTGCAGGCAGCGTACAAAGAGGTGGCAAGTATGTAACCGAAGAACAAGTTGAAAAAGCAAAACAGGAAGGCGCAACAGACAAAGACATTCACGATACAGTACTGATTGCTGCGATGTTTTGCATGTTCAACCGTTATGTTGATGGACTTGCTTCCAGCACACCAACTGATCTTT
>CAZZXW010000098.1:2559-4817 GCA_964658095.1 uncultured Parafilimonas sp.
GGCAAAACAAATTGCGGAAAAGGGTTATGGCAATCATATTTTTTCAACGCCACAGCCTGTATAAATCTATAAGTAATTATTGAATCTCAAAACTTAATCTCAAAATGCAAATGAAAAAATTGATTAGGATTGCAGCGCTGATGTGGCTGATGATATCGCCATTTTTGTCGCATGCACAAACAAATGCTGTTAATTTACAGGTTAAAGAATTTAACGGCCAACCAATACCGGCTGCAACAATTCTGGTTGATAAAAAAAGAACGCTGATTGCAGATGCCCAGGGAAAGGTTGCAATACCAAACGCAGGCAATTCAATCATCACAATCAGCGCAACAGGTTTTAAATCGCAAACAATAAAAGCAGATACATTATCACAACCGGCAATTGTGCTGGAACAGGATGTTGCCAATCTTGATGAAGTAGTTGTAACAGGTTTAGCAACTACGGTTAAAAGAAGAAACCTTGCCAATGCAGTTGCAACAATCTCTTCAAAAGAGTTAAGCGGCACTGCGCCTGCACAAACATTAGATGCAGCATTGGAAGGCAAAATTCCCGGCGCTTACATCAATGCAAATTCAGGTGCTCCGGGTGGTGGCGTTTCTGTTAGGTTGCGTGGTGTTACATCTGTTTACGGCAATACGCAACCGTTGTACGTGGTAGATGGTGTGTTCGTTGATAACAGCACAACATCTTCAGGGTTAAATGCAGCTACAGCAGCCGCAGCAGGCGGTTCACCAACTTCAACGCAGGATAATCCTTCAAGTCGCATTGCGGATATTAATCCTGAAGACATTGAGAACATTGAAATACTGAAAGGTGCATCTGCAGCAGCCATATATGGTTCAAGAGCGGCAGCTGGTGTGGTTATCATCACAACAAAAAGAGGAAGACAGGGAAAAACGTCCATTACTGTTTCACAGGATTTGGGTTTGATCACTGCAAGAAAATTATTAGGTGTAAGACAATTTACAGCTGATCGTGCTGCGGGTTTATCAAGTGACAGCGCAACAAGCGCAGCATTAAAACAAGAGTTTTTACATGCACAATCTGCAGGCCATCTTTATGATTATGAAAAAGAAATCTATGGCAATACAGGCTTTGCAAGAAACACTGAATTAAGCATGACCGGTGGTAATGAACAAACATCATTTTATTTTTCTGCATCTCAAAAAGATGAAGGCGGCATTGTAAAAAATACTGGTTATCGCAATACAGGTTTCAGGTTAAATGTTGATCACCACATCACTGATAAAATAAAAATCGGTCTTAGTACAAACTATATCAATTCTTCTGCAGACAGAGGTTTATTTGGCAATGATAATGTTGGCGTAACAACAGGAATCGCCTTATCATCAACACCATCATTTGCACAATTACATCCTGATGCAAACGGCAATTATCCTGCTAATCCTTTTGCCGCATCTAATCCGTTACAAACAATTGCGCTGATGAAAAATAATGAATCAGTGAATCGTTTTATTGTTGGTTTAAACCTGGATGCAACTTTACAAAGCAACAATATAAGCACAACAAAATTTATACTACGTGGCGGATTTGATTTTTATAATCTTCAAACCGGTGTTTTATTTCCCGGCACATTGCAATGGCAGGCAATAAATAAAGGCACCTCCATCCAGGGCTTCACTAAAAATTTAAACACCAATTATATTGCTTCATTTGTAAATACACTCACGCCTTCTGATAAATTATCATTTAATACATCAGCAGGCTTAACACAGGAAACAGGTGATTATAATAACTTGTTGAACATCGCTACACAAATAATTGCAGGGCAAAGCAACGTTAACCAGGCTGGCGCTTTAAACGCAACACAGTTTCGTAACAAGTATTTAAACACCGGCATTTTTGTGCAGGAAGAAGCGAACATTATCGATGCTGTTAATTTAACTGCAGGTGTGCGTTTTGATAGAAGCAGCAATAATGGTGATGCATCAAAATTTTATGTTTATCCAAAAGCAGGTGTGTCGTGGAATCTTACAAAATCAGGCATCGTAAAAGATGGATTTTTTAATAACGTAAAATTGCGTGCAGCTTATGGACAGGCGAATAATGTTCCTGTGTATGGAAGCAAATTCACCGGCATGGTTATATCAAACATTAATGGTAATCCCGGTGTAATTGTAAGCACGCAGGAAGGTGATCCGAACATTAAACCCGAACGTCAGAAAGAATTAGAAGCAGGCCTTGATTTTAGTGTATTGAAGAGCCGTTCAACAGTGGTTTTTATCTATGGCTGC
>CAZZXW010000098.1:4827-9821 GCA_964658095.1 uncultured Parafilimonas sp.
TTAAGTTTTGAATTGACTTATTACAATAAAAGCATCAGCGATTTTCTTATGCTGCAAAGTTTACCACCTGCTTCAGGCTTTTCAAGCAAATGGGTTAACGCCGGTGACCTTCGCAATCGTGGTGTTGAGTTAGGCATGAATGCAGTGCCTGTTCAATCAAGAAATGTAACATGGAACACATCGGTTAACTTCTGGTTGAACCGTTCAAAAGTTACACGCTTAATTATACCGCCAATTCCACAAGGTTCATTTGGCTATGTGTTGGGTTCATTTCAAATTGAACAAGGAAAATCAGCAACACAAATTGTTGGTTTAAATGGCCAGGGTGTTGGTGTGTTGGGTGATGCAGAACCAAAGTTTCAGATGAGCAGTTATAATGAAGTTACTTTTTTTGGAAAGCTAAGTTTGCGTTTCCTGATACATTGGAAACAAGGTGGCGATAACATCAATCTTACATCACTTGAAAATGATTTTGGTGGAACAAGTGCTGACTATGATAAAGTAACTAACAAGGCAGGTTTGCCTGATGCGATCTACCGCATTTCACAAATTGGAACGAATGCACAAATATTTGTTCAGGATGCAACTTACCTGCGTTTACGTGAAGCAGGTTTGTATTATAAGTTTGATAAAATTCCGGGCAATGTTGTAAAAAGTGTACAGGTTGGTGTATCGCTTAATAATTATGTCACCATCACGCATTATAAATCGTATGATCCGGAAGTATCCAACTTTGGTTTTGGTTCTAACCAGCAAGGTCAGGCATCAGGCTTTTCAACTGGTGTTGATGTAGATCCTTATCCTGCAACCAAACGCGCAGAGTTTCATATTTCAATCAACTTTTAAATCAACAACATTATTATTATGAAGAAGATAATCAATAAACAAATACTTGCTTTCATCACATGCATAACAATGTTTGCATCGTGCAAGAAAGATTATGGTAATTTAAACGGTCCAACTGTTGAAGCGTATCAAACTAATGCAACTGTAGCCGAGCTTAACAATCTTGTGAGTGGAACTGAATCAGGCATGCGCACTTCAATTAATTTTTATTTAGATGATGTTGGAACAATAGGAAGGGAAATGTATCACTTCTCTAATTCAGAGCCGCGTTATGTTACAGATTTGTTAGGTGCAAGCAATGCAACGTTAAGCGGCAGTAATTTTTATATCACTACACCATGGGCATCCAGATATAGAGTTGTAAAAAATTGTAACACCTTAATTGGTGCAGCTACCAACACAACATTAGCAACTAATGCTCAGAAAAAAGCATACACAGGTTTCGCAAAAACAATTGAAGCATACCAACTTTTAATGAACCTGAATCTTACTGATTCAAACGGCATTCGTGTTGATGTTGCAGATCCTGATAAGCTTGGTCCGATTGTAGATTACAACACAGCTCTTACAGCAATTTCATCTTTGTTGGATGAAGGTAAATCTGATTTAACCGGTGGCGATGTTGCTTTTCCCTTGGCTGGATTTTCAGGGTTTAATGATGCTCCTGGTTTAATAAAATTTAATCGTGCATTGGCAGCAAGAGTTGATGTATATGAAAAAAAATGGAGTGATGCTTTAACTGCATTGAATGCATCATTCTTTGATTTGAATGGTGATTTTTATTTAGGTGTGAATCATACCTTCGGAACGGGTTCCGGTGATCAGTTGAATCCGGCATTCATACCTCAAAATCAAAATGGTGAAATAAGAGTTGCGCATCCATCTTTTGCAGCAGATATTTTACCGGGTGATGACAGGATTAATAAAGCCACATTGCGCACATCAACCGCATCTATACCTGCGGGTTTAAGCAGCAATCGTGATGTATGGGTTTATACATCAAGCACAGCGCCTATTCCAATCATAAGAAATGAAGAATTGATCTTGATTTATGCCGAAGCAAATATTCAGTTGAATAATTTTAGTGATGCGATTAAGGCATTAAATGTTATTCGCACAAAACATGGCCTTGCAAATTATAGTGGTGCGCAAACGCAGGCTGCCTTGATTGATGAAATGTTATATGAGCGCCGTTATTCATTGTATTTTGAAGGTCATCGCTGGATTGATATGCGTCGTTACAATCGTCTAAATCAATTACCATTAGACAGGCCGGATGATAATGTGTGGAGTGAATTTCCTTTGCCTGTAACAGAACAATAAATTATAGTTGTGGGTTATAAGCGTAGTATTCGTAACTTATAACTCACACTTTTCAAATCTTAATTTTACTTTTAATTTGAATTATGAAAGGCTGGCTACTTACCATTGGTTTAATCTATCTAATTGCAATTGAAATATTGCGTGTGTATTTTATCATGCCTTTTCCCGGCAGTCAAAAAGCAAACACTATAGATATTGCATATTTTATTGACAGGCATATTTGGTTATTGCGCTTCATTGGATTTGTAATTGTTATTGCACCATTATTATCTGTTTTAAAACAAAGAAAAGTCTTGAAAAAGGTTGTGGTTGTTTTGGTACTGACCTTTTATGGCATTGTTGCTTACGAATTCAACTTTAAATTCCTTGCAGATAAAATGTTTTATCAGCCAAAGAACAAATTATTATTAAGTGCTTCAGCAGATACAACAAACAAAAATCATTTAATCATCGGCGTTGCAATCAATAATGAAGCCAAAGCTTACCCAATTGAAGTTATCGGTTATCATCACCAGGTAAGAGATACCATTGGTGATGAACCTGTAATGATAACTTATTGTACGGTTTGCAGAACAGGCAGGGCATACAGCCCGTTGGTGAATGGTAAGCTCCAGGATTTCAGGTTAGTCGGCATGGATCATTTCAATGCGATGTTTGAAGATGCTGCAACCAAAAGCTGGTGGCGGCAGGAAAGTGGTGAAGCCATTGCAGGCCCGTTAAAAGGAACAACATTGAAAGAAATTCCATCACAACAAATGGCACTTGCTGATTGGCTTGCTTTGCATCCAAACAGTTATGTGTTGCAACCGGATTCAAACTTTAAAAAAGAGTATGCTGATTTAAAAGGTTATGATGAAGACACGCTGAACAGTGGTTTGGAAAAACGGGATAGTGCTTCATGGAAGTTTAAATCATGGGTGATTGGTGTTAATGTGAATAATCATTTTAAAGCTTACGATTGGAATGAACTGGCAAATAAAAAAACGAAGGAAGATGATGTAGCAGGCATTCCTTTATTATTAACAATGACTAAAAATGAAAGAAGTTTTTATGCATTAAACCGCAACACAACAAATGGAATTTTACATTTTACATATGATAGTACATCCAATGTTTTACATGATGATAAAACCAATTCAAGCTGGAACATTAACGGCGTTTGTACTGATGGCGCAATGAAAGGAACACAGTTAAAAACAGTGCAGGCTTACCAGGAGTTCTGGCATTCATGGAAAGCTTTTCATCAAAATATAAATCAATTTTAGTTAGTACTGCTTAGCTATCATCAGTTTATGTTCCTGCAATATAAACACTTGCAATGATTGACATTTTAATAAATAATAGAGAAAATGACTTTGCATTTATTATTTAAATTCGATTATTCAAAGAATATCATTCTCTTATTAGCTTTTGCGCTTGAAGTATAGTGCCGCTTTCGGTTTTTATAACAACATAATAGACGCCACTTGCCATACCAGGCAACGAAATTTTAGTATCCGCAGAGCTTGCATTAATAGTATTGCTATAAATGCCTGCACCTTTTTCATTTGTTATACTTACTAAATATTTGCCTGCATCTGCTTGTAAGATTATATAACTTTTAAATGGATTAGGATATAAATTAATTTTTATTGCATGACCATTTACCAGCAATACAATATCAGACTTTGTTTCCTTTCCATCATTATCAATGATATTTAACCTGTAAAAATTATTGCCGCTTAAAGGCTGTTCGTCGTTATAAATATGTGTTCCAACAATTGCACTCCATGTTGCACTAAGATTGCTTAATTCAGTAAAATGAATGCCATCGCTGCTTCTTTCAAGCGTTACAGATTTTACATTTTCACTTTGTGCAATGTTTATATGCAATATGTTTTGATTGTTTTGCTGCTCACCATAAAACTTTGAAATAACAACCGCTAAAGCAGACTGATTTTTTGCGGTGAACGCAACATCCCATGCAACAGAAGGTAACGTAATTCTAAGTGTATCATTTGTTACAGCTGCATTAAGTGTACTGATCACCGAACCTGTTGAACAACTGTATAAATTAATTGTATAGTTGCCGTTTGTTAACCCTGGTATAACAACACTGCTGCCTGTTACTGCAGCCGGAGCAGTTCCTCCATTATTACTAAGATATTGCCAGTTATATTGTTTGTTTAATAACCAACCTGCTGCATTATTATTATCAGCAGACCTCAATACAAAATTTTCCAATGCCGGTGCAATATTGGTGAAAGTATAGTTTGAAATGGTCGTCCAGTCAGTACCAAGATTATCAACTTTAATAGTATGCGCACCTGGTGTGATATTTACTGAATAAGTTGTATTTACTGTTGCATCACTGTTCAGCTTCTGCACACCATCAACATAAATTGTTATTTTAGGTGAAGTGCCGATACTTGCACCTGTTACTACTTTAAACTGCGCATCTGTTAAGTAAGTTACATGAAACGTTGGTGGATTTCTGTATTGTGTATTATATGAACTTCCAAATAAATACATGCTTAAATTACCTGCATCAGGCGTTATATTTCCGTTTGCATCAATTGTAAAATCTGATGCACTTGCCTTTACAAAACTTTCGCCCGGCGAAACAATAAGGTCTGTTTTTGCACCGCCGCTAATCGTTGCAGTAACAGGTTTATAATTTCCATCTTTAAGTTTTATATCTGAAAGAAAAGCGGCCAAAGATTTATAATGATAATACAGGTTTTGCGGATCAATATAATTATCCCACCACCACGTCATTGCGCTGCCCATTGCACCGCTTAAGGCACTTCCCCAAATTGAATTATGAATGTAAACACCATTGGGAT
>CAZZXW010000099.1:0-9052 GCA_964658095.1 uncultured Parafilimonas sp.
GAGTTATTTTATGATCCATCAAAAAAGCAACACGGCAATAAGCGCCAAAATCATAATAAGCCGAATGCTTTACATGAAAATTCGGATCAAGATCACTCCACCTTATTTCTATTTGCCTGGTATAATTCATACAATGATTCTATGATAATGATTGTTGATTGAGTAATTAGGGCTTACAACATTACATATCATTTACTATTTTTTTATAGCTTGTAACAACGCCTTTAATTAAAGATGAACTGAAACCCTGGTGTTCCATTTCATTTAAACCGGCAATAGTGCAGCCTTTTGGTGTGGTTACTTTATCTATTTCCTGTTCGGGATGCGTATGTTTTATCAGCAATAAATCTGCCGCACCTTTAACCGTTTGTGCAGCAATTAAAGAAGCCGTTGCTGCATCAAATCCAATCTCAATACCACCCTGGATGTTTGCACGGATGTAACGCATAGCATACGCGGTGCCACATGCGCCTAGTACAGTTGCTGCATCCATCAGCTTTTCTTCAATAAAAACTACTTTGCCAAGATTATTAAAAAGATCACCAATAAATTTTGATTGTTCATTATTTGCATTGGCACTGCAGATGCACGTAATACTTTGTTGTATGGCGATTGCCGTGTTTGGCATTGCCCTGAAGTAAGTGAAATCAGTGCCTAAAATTTCCTGCAGGTCTTTAATCCAAACGCCGGTCATTACACTTACGATCTGCTGTTGCAAAGGGTCAAGCTTATCTTTTAACTGCAGCAAAATATCTTTTACCTGGAAGGGTTTTACCGCGAGTATTATCCATTTGGCATACTTAGCAGCATCAATATTATTGTCGCTTATCATTACGCCGCGTTCTTCAAGGTTACGCAAGGTGCTAATGTGGCGCTTTGTAATTATTATATGTTGGGGCTTGCAAAACTTACTGTTTATTAAGCCTTCGGCGATGGCGCTGCCTAAATTTCCGCCACCGATTATTGCTATTTTATCATTCATAAATTATGATTGTATGATTGCAATGATATAAATGATTATTGCAAAGTGAATATAAAATAAAAGCCGCTTTAGAATCTAAAGCGGCTTGTTGCAATATTACTAAACTACCGCAGAAATAAAAGTTCACGGTATTTCGGCAATGTCCAGTTGCTGTCATTAACCAGTGTTTCAAGCTTATCTGCATGATAACGGATGTCATCAAAAAAACGTTCTTTCACCTGCGTACAATAAGCAATGGCTTTTGTGCGGGTGTTATCCATGTTGTTTGCAATTTTTCTTTCTTCAATCATAGCATTAACCATTGCATACACCTGCTGCAAGTGGTCAGAAATTTCTTTTAGTATTGATGATTGCGCCGCATAAGCAGAATCAGGCAAACCGGCTTCTTTCAGTCCATTTATATTTTCAATTAAAATGTTTTGATACGTTAATACATCCGGAATTATATGATTGATAGCAAGATCACCCATAACCCTTGCTTCAATCTGTACTTTCTTGATGTATTTCTCAAGTTCAATTTCATGACGTGCTTCCAGCTCTATATGCGTATAAATTTTATTGCTTTCAAACAAGTGTTTTGCTCTATCCGTAACAATTGCATCTAATGCCAGCGGCGTAGTACGCACATTGGGCAAGCCGCGGCGTTCCGCTTCATGATGCCACTCCTCGCTGTAACCATCACCTTCAAACAATACTTTCTTACTTTCAACAATATACTTTTGTATTACATGCATAATGGCAATTTCTTTCTTATCACCATTATTAATTAATGCATCCACATCTTTCTTAAAGCTCTTTAATGTCTCTGCAAGAATTGTATTAAGCGCAATCATTGCATTGGCGCAATTTGCAGAAGAACCAACGGCACGGAACTCAAATTTATTTCCTGTAAATGCAAACGGTGAAGTACGGTTACGGTCAGTGTTATCTAATAATAATTCAGGTATGCTGCGATGCAGGTCAAGCTTAAGAATGGCTTCATCCTGTTCATCAAACTTATCTCCTACTCTTGTTTCAATATCCTGCAAAACTTTGGTAAGATATTCACCTATAAAAACAGATATGATTGCCGGCGGCGCTTCATTTGCACCCAACCTGTGGTCATTTGCCGCAGAAGCAATTGATGCACGCAACACATCAGCATAATCATGCACCGCTTTAATAGTGTTTACAAAAAAAGTAAGGAACATTAAATTGGTCTTCGGCGTTTTGCCCGGCGCTAAAAGATTAATGCCTGTATCAGTTGCCATGCTCCAGTTGTTATGCTTGCCATTACCATTAATACCGGCAAATGGCTTTTCGTGAAGCAATACTTTTAACCTATGCCTTCTCGCAACGCGATCCATAACATCCATCATTAAAATGTTATGATCAACAGCAATATTCACATCTTCAAAAATTGGTGCACATTCAAACTGAGAAGGCGCTACTTCATTATGTCTTGTACGCAAAGGAATACCCAACTTATAGCATTCCTCTTCATAATCACGCATAAACGCATACACTCTCTCAGGTATAGATCCAAAGTAATGGTCTTCCAGTTGCTGGCCTTTTGCAGGCGACGCGCCAAACACTGTTCTGCCGGTTAAAACCAAATCAGGGCGTGCATTGGCAAGCGCTTCATCTACCACAAAATATTCCTGCTCCCAACCCAACGTTGGTGTAACACGTGTTACGTTCCTGTCAAAAAAATTGCATACATCTACTGCGGCTTTGTTTAAAGATTCAAGTGCTTTAAGCAAAGGCGCTTTGTAATCTAAAGACTCACCTGTGTAAGAAACAAATATGGTAGGTATGCATAAAGTTTTTCCTTCATTAATATCCATAACAAATGGTGGTGAAGACGGATCCCATGCTGTATAACCACGTGCCTCAAAGGTTGCTCTTAAACCACCGCTGGGAAATGAAGAAGCATCAGGTTCCTGCTGAATTAAAGCAGCGCCGTCAAATTCTTCGATTGCTGTGCCATCACTTTTTAAAGTAAAAAATGAGTCATGCTTTTCAGCAGTTGTACCTGTTAGTGGCTGAAACCAATGTGTAAAATGTGTTACACCTTTACTTTCTGCCCATGAGCGAATGCCATTTGCAATCTGGTTGGCAACTGCACGATCAATTTTTTTTGATTCTTTTATGCTTGATGAAATGCTTTTATAAGCTTCATCGCTTAAAAACTTTCTTGCTGTTTTTAATGAAAAAACATTTTCACCAAAAATGGATGTGATCTTTGATGAAGCTTCTACTGTAACCGGTTCTGTTTTATTTGTTAAACTACTTATGGCCTGGAATCGTAATGACATATTAAATTATTATGAGGGCAAAGCAAACACATTTTTATTAATCGCCATGTATCAATCTTAAATAAAAAACTCCGGCAATGCCGGAGTTCTGTATAAACTATCACAATAAGTTATTATGCTGCCTGGGCATTTTTATGCGCCTCGGCTGATTTAACTGTTTTTACAATTCTTGCAGCTACTTTGTAAGGATCTGCTGCGGAATTAGGACGGCGATCTTCAAGATAACCTTTCCATCCGCGTTGTACACTGCTGATTGGAATACGGATAGATGCGCCGCGGTCTGAAACGCCAAAAGTAAAATCATGAATGCTTGCTGTTTCATGCTTGCCCGTTAAGCGCATATGATTATCAGCACCATAAACTTCAATATGCTCTTCAACTACTGGGCGAAATGCTTCGCAAACTGTTTCAAATATCTCTTTGCTGCCGGCATTGCGCAAAGTACTGTTTGAGAAATTTGCATGCATACCTGAACCATTCCAATCCAACGCACCTAAAGGCTTGCAATGCCAGTTAATTGATACACCATATTTTTCACCTATTCTTTCTAATAAATATCTGGCTATCCAAACCTGATCGCCAGCTTCTTTTGCGCCTTTTGCAAAAATCTGAAACTCCCACTGGCCGGTTGCCACTTCAGCGTTAATGCCTTCTACATTTAAACCGGCATCAAGACAGGCATCAAGGTGCTCTTCCACGATATCTCTTCCAAAAGCATTCTTCGCGCCAACTGAACAGTAATAAGGACCTTGCGGACCAGGGTAACCACCTTCAGGAAACCCTAAAGGTTTATTTGTTTCAGGGTTCCATAAGAAATATTCCTGCTCAAAACCAAACCAAAAATCATTATCATCATCGTCGATAGTAGCACGACCATTAGAAACATGTGGCAAACCATTTGCATTTAGCACTTCGCACATAACCAAATAAGCATTTTTTCGCTGCGGATCTTTAACAAGGAAAACCGGCTTCAATAAGCAGTCAGAAGAACCACCAGGAGCTTGTTCTGTGGACGAACCGTCAAAACTCCACATTGATAAATCTTCAAGTTGACCGCTAAAATTTTTTTCAATTTTTGTTTTGCTGCGAAGACTTTGAGTTGGCTTATAACCATCAAGCCATATATACTCCAATTTTGTTGCCGACATAAAAATTAATTTCTGCAAAAAAAATAATTTATTTCTTTTAAAACAAACTTTTCTAAATGATTGCAGAAAGAAAATTAAATAATTTATTAATTCCTACATAATTTAATTAATGCTTTACTGTATTAACGTTAAATATATTTATTTTATATTTGTAAGAATTTATTGTATTCTGCTGTTATAAGATTGATGTTAAACCTTTCAAAAACCAACTTACGCCCATTTATTCCCATTTCTGTCAACTGGTTATTTTTCATTTGAAGCATTAGTTCCATTTTTTCTGAAAGCGCTGCAGCATTGTTTATTTCGCAAATGAAACCGTTATAACCATCTTTCACCACTTCTTTGCAACCAATATTGTTACTTGTAATTACAGGCACCTGCATAGCACATGCCTCAAGCAAAGAACGCGGAACGCCTTCGTGATAATAGGTAGGCAATACAAAGCAGTTTGCCTGGTTGAAAAAAGGCACAACGTTTTCTGTAAAACCTAAATAAGAAAAAATATTTTTATTACGCCAGTTTTCAAGTTGCTCTATAGGTATTGAATCTGGATGGTTGGGCTCAAAAAATCCGATTACTTTACATTCAAAACTCAACCCTTTATTTTTTAATAACTCAGCGGCTTCTGCAAAAATGCCCACGCCTTTTGACCATAACATGCGGGTTGCCATCAGAAAAATAAAATTGCTATTCGGCTCAGTTTGAGCCGCAGGTTTAAAGCGTTCAAGATTTATTCCTTCGCTTTGCAACAATTTAATTTTGTTTTCAGTAAGAATGCGTTTATCAATAAATAATCTTTTATCTTCTTCATTCAACATTACCACATAACGTACATGCTTTAAAGCAAAGCGATATAATTTAATTACAAGTGATGAAAGCCAGTTATTTGAGGCGAACGAATATCCTAAACCTGTAACCACAGCAATTGAAGGAATATTTAGCTGCGATGCTGCAATTGACCCATAGATATTAGGTTTGATAACATAATGAAAAATTAAAGCTGGCCTGATTTGTTTATAAAGATGCTTGAGCTGAAAGAACAGGTTAATATCTGCCAAAGGATTTAAACGGCGGTTATTAAATCGTATATTATGCACTTTACAGCCAGTGTTTAACAGCTTTATAGCAAAATCGTCACGCGAAGCTGCAATGTGCACTTCGTATCCTAGTTTTAAAAAGTGTTCAATAACTTCAATGCGAAAATTATACATGCTCCAGCAACTGTTAGACACAAGCAATATTTTTTGCGGATGCATGTTCGTATCATTCATCTGCTGCAAGTATAGCATTTTAATTTATTCTACATTTGTTTGTATACATTGAATAAGTAATATTACCAAATGATATGCTTACCGCACTGCTCCTGTTTTTATTTTACACTGCATTATTGCTTTTTATTTTATACAGGTTAAGTTTAAAGAAGTCTTTTGCATTATCTTATAAAGAAGCCGCAATATTTTTTATAATAAAAGTTGCAGCCGGCTGTTTTTACGGATATTTTTTTTTGCATTATTATGGAGGAGATGACACCTGGCTATACCACAATGAAGCTTTAAAAGAATATGCCTTATTGAAAACCGATACCCTGCATTTTTTTATAAATGACATTGTGCCAAAAGGATATAAAAGCAACCCGCTGGTAACTGTTTTTAACAGCAACGATTCTTATGCAAAAGATCTTGAATTAAGTTTATTGCTTAAGCTTATTGCGGTGTTTGATTTGTTTAGTGGCGGCAGGTATTACGTAAACGATGTTTTTTATAATGCATTTGTTTTTTGGGGCAGTTATTGCCTTTTTAAAGTTTTAAACATTAAATATCCTGATAAACAAGAGTTGTGGTTACTGTTTATATTTTGTTTTCCTCCGCTAATTTTTTGGACAAGCGGAATTCGTAAAGATGGTTTATGCTTTGCAATTGTCTGCGGGTTAATTTACCAGCTTTATAAGTCAGTTGAAATAAGATCTTCGATCAGAAATATTTTTGGTGTAATTATTTTATTTGTTTTATTGTTTTTATTTAGAAATTATACAGCATTAACTTTTATACCTGTAATAATTGCTTATAGTTTAAGTATTAAAAAAAATAAGCCCGGCGTCATAACATTTGCTGTAACCCTATTATGTTGTGCTATTGCTTTTTTCCTTACCATTTTTTTGCCTGATGCTTTTAACCTTCCACTTAAAATGGCGGAAAGGCAGCATGCTTTTTTACAGCTTTCCGGAAAGTCTTATTTGCAAACAGATTTACTTACAAGCAATATATCATCTTATATAAAAGTTTTCTTTGAAGCCCTGAATCATATTTTTATAAGGCCGTACTTAACTGAAGCGAAAGGACCATTATATGTATTTTCTTTTTGTGAAATGGTTTTCTTTTTCTTTTTAATATTAAGGATATTTATCAAACCATCACCCGAACCAGGCAAAAAAATAAATGACCCGTTTATGTTATTATTAATAACAACTGCATTCTTAAATTACATTATAATTGGATATACGGTTCCCTTTCTTGGTGCAATCGTTCGTTATAAAGCGCCTTTTGAGATTTTATTTTTGTTGGCATTTCTTTACTTGCAAAACACATCTTTCTTTTTCAAAAAAAACAAAAGCCTTTGAAATTTCAAAGGCTTTAAATAATAAATAAAATATTGTTACTGAATAAATATTTTTATTGATTGCTTTTCATTTTCAGTTAAAATAACAAGATAATATAAACCACTTAAACCTGCCGGTGTATAAATTGTTTTTGTACTAACGCCGCCCGGATGATTATAAGATATTGAAGTAATTTTTTGACCATTAAGTGAATATAAGCTCATATCATATTTAGTGCTATTTGGATTACTTAACCTGATATTAATTGCGCCTCTTGCAGGATTACCAATTATGTTTACCAATGTTCTGTTTGCGTTTTCCGCTGTTGAATTATTATAAACGCTTTGTTGAAAATATGATTGAGAAAAGACTGAAAGGGATGTGAAGAAAATTGCAACAAGTATAATTAGCTTTTTCATAATTAATATTTTAAATTATAAATGCATACATACTTAATTATACAAATGCTCTGCCGAAGTTTATTGACAAATTTTTCTTTAACTGTTGCTTTACACTAACACTAAAACAAAAAGCCGCCAGCAAAAGCGGCGGCTTCACATTTAAAGAAGTTTATCAAAGGTCAATTGTCTTTAAATCCTTCGGAAATTTAACATCAACTGTTTGTGTTTGACCATTTCGCTTAAAAGTTATCTTAATCGTATCACCTTTTTTTACACCATCCATGCTTGTCTTTAAATCATCAACAGCGCTTATCGCTTTTCCATTAACCTGTGTTATTATATCATCTTCCTTTAAACCGGCTTTTGCTGCTACTGCATCTTCATCGTCTATACCTGTAATTTTAACACCGTTACCCTCTTCAGTATCCTGCGCTGTAATACCAAGCCTTGGCTTATCATCATTCAATGTAAAAGAAAAATTATGATTGAAATTTTTATTAAAGTCACGGCTAAAATTTTCATTTGGTGTGTTCCATGAATAAACATGCACCTGGTTTTGCCTGCCTAAAGTTGCCTGTGCAGTAGAAGTTTTACCATTACGTAAATATGTAACTGTTACTTTATCGTTTGGCTTATGAGCACCGATTATTTTATACAAATCATCAGGATCGTTAACAGTAGTATCATTTATTTTAGTGATGATGTCACCTGTTTTTAAACCGGCTTTTTCAGCGGCACTTGCCTTCGTTATATCTGTGATTTTTGCACCTCCATCAGCTTTTTCACTCATCACACCAAGAAATGCATTGTTTGCATTAATATGCAATTTCATTTGATCATGCAAATTCTTAAATTGATCATTCATCATTGGATGATCCGGGATAACCATATTTAATGGCGCACCATCATCTGAAAAATTTAAATTCATATCGCCAAGATCAGGCACATCTGATTTTCTTATATCAATATCATTACTAACAAAATCATCAATAGGCTTTCCATTAACTGTTACGTTATTGCCATCCATAATAATAGTTATCTTTTCTTTAACCGGATTTTTTTTAGTAATGATAATGTTTTCTGTTTTTGAAGAATCATCAACAATGCGGGGAGGCGGTGGAGGCGGCGCAATTTGTGCGTTAACAACAGAACCTGCAATTACAGACAAAGCAGATATTGCAAGAAACCGGGACAAAAAATTCATATGTTTTAATTTTAATTACGAAATGTTTAGTAATTCAAAACTAAAACAAAAAATTAAATACGAAAGCTTTCGGATAAGTTAATTTTACTTTCTTTTAAAATATAAGTGCAATCAAAGATTAAGGCTGTGGCTTGTAATTAATATAGTTTAATAACTCCTGGCTATCCGGTGTAATCTTACTATCAAAATGCTTAAGCAAATGGCCGTTTTCATCAATAATAAATTTATTAAAGTTCCAGCTTATGTCAGCATCTAAAACACCATTCTCGCTTTTATTGCATAAGTATTTATAAACAGGTGTTACATCTGTTCCTTTAACATTCACTCTTGTTGTAAGCGGAAAGGTTACGCCATAATTTTTTTTACAGAAAGAACTTATAGAATCGTTATCATGATATTCCTGATCGGCAAAATTGTCTGAAGG
>CAZZXW010000099.1:9062-9817 GCA_964658095.1 uncultured Parafilimonas sp.
TACAATAACAAGATTGTCTTTATGGCTTTCATATAGTTTTTCAAGGCCTTCATATTGAGGTGTAAATCCACATTTAGAAGCTGTATTAACAATAAGAATTTTCTTGCCTTTATATTTTGAAAAGTCTATTGTGCTTCCATCAAGTGCTTTTATTTTAAAATCATAAATTGATTTCGGTGGTGTGGTAAATGATGTCATCATAATTAATATTAATGCAGCAAATATTGTTTTCATATTTATAATTTATGTGCTAAAGTTAGGGTTATTGAAATTGAAAATAATAAATGAAAGTATAAACATTACTAAAACTGAATGTTATGTAAAAGAAGGTTCATTATATTGTATAAGCAAGTGTGCAGATGCTGATCTTTGTATTTAAGGTTTGTAAAATAGACGTGCCGCAGGATTCAAGTGTGGCACCGGTTGTAACAATATCATCAACTAATAGAATGTGTTTGTTTTCTAATGCTGGTTCGTTAACAACTTTAAACACACCTTCCATATTTTGCCAGCGCGAAATTCTATCTTTCCTGGTTTGCGTTTCTGTAAATAATATTCTTTCAACAGCATTTTCAACTACCGGTTTTTTCCAAACTTCAGCCATGCCTTTTGCCAATAACAATGCCTGATTATAACCACGCTTATGTAACTTTTTTTCATTCAAAGGCAATGGAACAATTATATCTGCATCATCAAAACGCTTTGCATTTGATATTATATTGCCTAACATATTTCCAAGAAACATTCCAGCAGTT
>CAZZXW010000100.1:0-9723 GCA_964658095.1 uncultured Parafilimonas sp.
TTTGCGTCCTGCGCGTCCGCTAACCTGTTCCATTAACTGGAAGGCACGCTCATTCACACGAAAATCAGCAAAGTATAAAAGGCTGTCTGCATCTAAAATGCCAACAAGATTTACATGCTCAAAGTCTAAACCTTTTACAATCATCTGCGTGCCTACGAGCAGATTTATTTTTTGCTGCTCGAATAATTTTATGAGCGTATCATGATTGTTCTTGCCCTTCATTGTATCATAATCCATGCGGGCAACTTTTGCTGATGAAAATGTTTCTGCAACAAGCTCTTCAATTTTTTCCGTACCAAAATTGCGTTGCTTAAAATCATGGCTGCCGCATTGCGGGCAGGTATATAACACAGGGTATTCAGTGCCACAATAATGACAAACCATTTTGTTTTTCGCCTTGTGATAAGTAAGCGTTACATCACAGTTCTGGCATTGTGCAATCCAGCCGCAAACATTGCAAACAATGTATGGCGTATAGCCGCGACGGTTTTGGAAAAGTATAACCTGCTTGCTTTCTGCAAGTGAATTATTAATAGCTTCTTTAAGCTGCGGCGAGATAAGAACTTTTTCTTTTGATGACAATGCTTTGATATCAACCAGTTCAATTGTAGGATAAGCAGCGTTGCCATAACGTTCCTTCAATTCAACCAATGCATATTTGTTGGTTTGAACATTATAATACGATTCAATGGAAGGCGTAGCGCTGCCCAATAAAACTTTAGCATCAAACAAAGAAGCAAAATAAATAGCAGCATCACGTGCATGATAACGCGGCGCAGGATCCTGTTGTTTATAAGATGCATCATGTTCTTCATCAGCGATAATTAAACCCAGTTCTTTAAAAGGAAGGAACAAAGATGAACGTGCACCGAGAATTATTTTTATCTCATTGTTCTTAATACGGTTCCAGATTTCAACACGTTCATTCGGGTTAAACTTTGAATGATATACTGCAATGTAACCGCCAAAATGTTTTTGCAAACGACGAATGATCTGCGCCGTTAATGCAATCTCGGGCAACATATACAACACCTGTTTGCCTTGCTGAATATATTGTTCAATCAGTTTAATATACAGTTGCGTTTTGCCGCTTGCTGTTGCACCATGTAGTAAGCAAACCTGTTTTTCTGTAAAGGCATTTTGTATTTGTGATAAAGCTTTTTCCTGGGCAGCAGATAAAGTAAAATCAATAAAAATATTTTTAGGTAAACTATGTATGCGGTTGATGGAACGCTTTTCTGCAAGCAAAATATTTTTATCAAGCAAGCCTTTTAATTGCGATGTTGTAGCATTTGATTTCTTTAATAAAGATGTTTGTGTAACCTCGTTTTCATTTTTTATTAAATGAAGATAAGAGAGCAGCAACTCCATTTGCTTTGGTGCACGGGAGGCGTTGTTAAGTAATTCAGCAAGCTTGTTTTCATCACGGTATTGCGGATGCAGTATGATGTATGTTTCATTCTTCTCTTTATATTTTTCTTTCAATTCTTCCCAAACATGTGCAACGTTTTTTTCAATCAGTCTTTTTATAACAGGATATACATTTGATGAATCGAGCAGCTGCTGCACTTCGCTTAGCTTTAATTCTTTCTTTATGTTTAAAGCCTCAGCAACAATATATTCGCGATCGTTAAGATCACTGAAATCTTCGCCGCGTTCTTCGTTCCAAACTAAAATTGTTTCGCTGGATAACTTTAAATTAGATGGCATTGCAGCCTGCATTACTTCACCTTCACTGCACATATAATAATCAGCAATCCATTGCCATAACATTAATTGTTGTTCATACAGCAATGGTTCATCATCCAGAATATTATGTACAGGCCGCGGCTCAAAGTCTTTTGGTTTATCTGTGATAATTTTTTTTATAATGCCTGAATAACGCTTATTTTTTAACTGCACTTCTGCACGAATGCCTGGCTTTACCGTATTTTTAAATTCCGCAGGAATGCTCCATGTATAATTCTTTGGCAGAGCAAGTGGTATAATAATTTCTGCAAATAAAGTATCATCAATAATTTGTTGTTGCGTTGAAGTCATGTATTAATGCGAAGGTAAAAATCACAAGCCTTAAATGCATATAACAAGAAAGGTGTTTTATTAAACACCTTTCTTAAAGAACAATTATTATATTAACTTAAAAGTCAATAATCATTTTGTTTTATCAAAAAGTTCCTGTGCTTTTTTCCAATTGATTGCACTCCAGATTGCTGCTAAATAATCAGGACGCTTATTCTGATACTTGAGGTAATAAGAATGTTCCCACACATCAACACCAATAATAGGCGTGCCTTTAACTTCTGCAACATCCATTAATGGATTATCCTGATTAGGCGTAGAAGATATTTCAAGCTTGCCATCGCGGCTTATGAGCCAAACCCAGCCGCTGCCAAAACGTGCAACACCAGCAGCATTAAACTTTGTTTTAAACTCATCATAAGAACCAAAAGTGCTGTTGATAGCTTCACTTAAACTGCCAGTAGGCGAGCCACCATCTTTGGATAGAATATCCCAAAAAAAAGTATGGTTCCAATGGCCGCCGCCATTGTTACGCACAGCTGGTGAAATTTTTCCTGCGTTGGCAACAAGCTCTTCAATTGTCTTGTTTTCATTTTCAGTACCGGCAATCGCTTTATTAAGATTATCAACATAAGCCTGGTGATGTTTGTCGTGATGAATCTTCATTGTTTGTTCATCAATATGCGGCTCTAATGCATCGTATGCATAGGGCAGCGGTGGTAATGTAAAAGCCATAAGTATAAAATTTATTTATGTTTAAAGGGAAACAAATTTAGTGCGAACTATTTTTATCGGGGTTAATTCTTTCTTATATCGCAACTATCTTTTTTGTTTAAAAAATAGCCGCATTAATTCAGCGCATTCATTTTTTAAAACGCCTGATTTGATCTTTGTTTTTGGATGAAACGGAAAATTATTTTCTGTGATATGTTTATAACCATTCTTATCATCATTGGCTCCCCAAATAACCCGGTCCAGTTTGCTCCAGTACATAGCGCCAACGCACATAAGGCAAGGTTCAACAGTTACATATAAATCCGCATCAGGCAAATATTTGCTGCCTAAAAAATTATATGCTGATGTAAGTGCTAAAATTTCTGCATGTGCAGTTGAATCGTTTAACTGCTCCGTCATGTTATAAGCACGGGCAATTATTTTTTTATTAATAACGATAACAGCACCAATAGGCACTTCGTCTTCATCAAAAGCTTTTTGTGCTTCATGCAAAGCCTGTTGCATATAATAGTTATCATCCATCTTACAAAAATTACACAAGCTTATGATGTAAAAACTGCAGATTTACAAAGAATCGTTTGCCATCTTATCGTATTTCTTATCACGCATTTTTCTAAAAACATCAAGCCCGATCTTAACCTGGCCATCTTTACTTTTTGCTCTTAAATAAATGCTAGCGCCTGGCTTATTTGTTTTTTGTACATCAATCTGTTTATAATCTTCACCAGGCTTTTTAAGCAATGTTGTTAAAGGAACCTGTATAGATATATCTGTTCTGTCAGCAAAGCTATACACACCTTCTATGTACATAATTAACGCAGATGATTGTATGGGCATGCGATGAATGAAAATATCTCCATTCTTTATATCAAATGTGTCTTTTATTTCAGCGAACTGAACATTATTAAGATCGCGGTTTTTAAATACATATTTCTGAAGATTTTTTAACGCCTGCAGATTTATAAGCGCACCATTCTTTAATGAAAAATACATTTGGCCATTCACAGATGCAGGCGCCAGTTTACCGGAGCTGTTTACAATTGCATTGATGTTTGCTTTTGAATCCATAATACCGGTAAGATTATCAGATGTGATGCCTGTTTGACTAAAATTATTAAAGGCATAAAATAGTTTTTTTACATCTATATGCTGAAGATTTAGCTGCGCATCCAACTGGTGCGTAACATCGTTTACCTGGTGCACTTTTGCAGCAAGATCGAAGCTTCCATCTGCAAATTGCAGGTAAGCTTTTTGTATTCCCCAATCATTTTCCTGGAATAAAATATTGGCTGTGGCATTGTTTGCAATAAAGTGATGTAATGATAACTTTTTTGCTTTCACATTTAAGTAAAGGTTACCGTTTTCTACTGCATCATCAATTGAATTGGCTGTTTCACCCAAATCACCACTTTGCTTTTTTGTAACTGTTTTACTTCGTTGTTCAAACAAAGATTTAAAATCATTCAGGTTGATAGCAGGTGAATATATGTTGCAGTTAATGTTAGCCTTGCCGGTTATTTTGTTGGATATGCGATTGAGATTATCACCTGTAACATTTACAATAAAATGATTGCTGTTTAGGTTGCAGGTAAAATTGTTCATAGCTAAATTATTACCTGTAAGATCTATATAACCATTGCATTGTGAGAAAGTAAGGTTACGCGGAATGTATGTTACCTTTCCATTCAACACCTGGATCTTTGCATTTAACTGGTTAAGCAGTGATGCATCAGCAAGCAATGGGCCATTATATGATAAATATAATTTTGCATTGCCTTCAGTAAACTGCAATATTGATGAAGAAAGCTGCTCGTCTAATTGCGGCAAAGTGCACTGCGAATAAAATTCAAACTGGATAATTGGCTTAAGCAGGTTTGTTACAAAAATATTCTGGCCTTTCAATTCTATATCGCCCCACTTGCCTGTTAAAGCATTAATTGTTACCCTTGAATTATCATCAGTAAGTGGCAGTTGCGTGTTAACCTGGTTTATAAAATTGCCTTTAAAGTTGCAGCTGTTAAGTGTAACTACAGGAGTAACCATGTCATTATTTGTTGTACTAAAATCAACTTTAACCAATGGGATGGTTCCGGCAGGCAACGGCCCATCAATCGTAATATTTACATCTAAGCCCTTAGTAAAATTTATCTTCTTTATTTTTTCACTTGTTGTAAATTTTAACATGGAGAGTGCTGCAGTATAAGAAATATTTTTAGTGCTGGCATCAATCCTGAAATGCGAAGCCGGCTCTTTTAAAAAGAAAGCGCCTTTAATAGTAAAAGGGTGATCTTGTATTTTGATCTTTGTTTCATCAAATGATAAAATATTGCCGGTTGTATCAAATTGCAGTTTCCACTTTCCCTGTATGCGCTGATTTTCCAGCCAGTAACCTTTTGGTAAATTAAAACCAAGGCCACGTACAAAAATATCTTCATCCATTGCTATAAAATACTTTGAACCGGATAAGCGCATGTCAATATCTGCATCATTAAACCTTACTTCAAAGCGCTTTTGCATTTTCAGGTTTTCAATTATAGCCGTAACATTATTCAGTTCAAGATTACTTATTATAACAGGCTTTTTGCTTTTGCGTTTTTGTTTATTCTGTGGCTTTAATACATAGCTGTTTGTATAACCATTTCTATCAGTAAACACATGTAGTACGGCATCATCAATTTCAACAGCACTTATAGTAACTTTCATTCCAAGTATGTCTAACAAACCTACTTTGGCTGTAATTTTTTTTGCTGAAAGAAAAGGCCTGTGATAGAAGGAATCGCTTATGGTTACGTTGTTAAACTGAATGCCGATTTTTGGAAACGATTGCCATACGCTTATATCAGCATTATCAATCTTCATTTCACCAATAATTGTTTCTTTCATTCTTGCTGTAAGAAAATTAACCAGCCTGTTTTTAGAAGATGAAATATAAATGCTTAAAGCGAGCATTAAAATAAGATAAACACTAACAACGATAACAGCAATGCGCAATATGCGCCGCCATATTTTTTTTGAGAATGATTGCATACGGCTTTATTATGTAAATATCCCGCCAGTTTTTTTAGGCTGTTGTTAAAACTTGTTGTACAAAATATATGGAAGCATGGCACGCCATGTAGGCCAGTCATGATTAACATCAGCGCCCCAAACCTGCAGATCATGCCAGATGCCTTTATCCCAAAGCACCTGCGAGAAACGCCTGTTGGCATCAGGATCTTCAAACGAGCCGCTGCCTGTATAAATGTGAATGTGATGGCTTGCCTTTATCTTATCCAAATACCAGTCATCATTCAAATTAGGAATGTAATGTATAGGGCTGTTGAAGTAAACCTGCTCATCCCAAAAACCCTTTGTATATTCAGTAAGATCATATACGCCACTCATGCTGATGGTTCCGTTTATCAGATCAGGTTTTTTTAAGAAAAGATTCATTGCATGTAATGCACCTAATGATGCGCCGCAGGTATAAACAAAAGTATCGTTGCTGGTGTTGTTGCGAATAAATGGAATCACTTCATTAAACACATAATTATTAAAATCATTTTGCCTGATGGCTTTATGCGGCGGATACATTTCATTGTTTAGCCAGCTTTCTTTATTAATGCTGTTAATGCTGAATACTTTCATCTTGCCATCATTAATAAATGGTGCCAATACATCCATCATCTGGAAACGTTCATACTCTAAAAAATCTGCACCGGCAGTTGGTATCAATAAAAGCGCAAAGCCATAATTACCATAAGTTACAATCGGCATATCTTTATTGAGCGAAGGGCTATACCATGATGTGATTTCTCTTTGCATATCGTTGCTTACAATTATTGAAACAAACTTAATGTTTAATGATGATGATTAAGAACATTCAGCAATAATCTATTTATTAATGATAGATTGATAAACTGCTTCAAGAATGTTGCCGCGTACATTCAACGTGCTCAACTTTGAGTTATCACCGCCATCAGGATTTACACGGTTGGATAAAAAGATAAACAGCAAATTATATTTAGGATCAACCCAAACCCAAATGCCTGTAAAACCAGAATGGCCATAAGCCAGCGGTGATGCACTTATACATGGATATGGATCTTTACGTGTGGCATTATCTTTCTCCGGTTTATCAAAACCAAATGCCCTGCGGCTTATGTTGCTGTGATAAGCTGTAAAATAATCTATGGTTTCTTTTTTAAGATAACGAACGCCATTCCATTCCCCGCCGTTTAATAACATTGAATATAAAATTGATAAATCCTGTGCGTTACTGAACAACCCTGCATGACCGGCAACACCGCCAAACATAGCAGCACCGGGATCATGCACATAACCTCTTAACAATTGTTCACGAAATTGCTTTTCATTTTCTGTTGGTGCAATATTGTTGATGGGTAAATGTTCATTTGGTTTGAAGGTTGTGTTATATAAATGGAGTGGCTTATAAAAAGTTTCAGCCACATATTCATCCAGCGGCAAGCCTGTTATTTGTTGAACAATCTTTCCTAAAAAGATGTAATCATTGTCACTGTAAACGTATTCTTTTTTGCCTGATAGTTTGCTTTGCAAAATGCGCTCAAACATTGTGTCAACATAATCTTTACGCATGTACATATTTGCTGCAACATGTACTGAATAAACAGAATCAGCATAGGCATGATATAAAGATGAATCAGGATTGCCTTGCGCATCTAATGTTTCTTTATAAAAAGGAATAAATGCAATTAAACCTGCCTGATGTAATAATACATCCTGCAACACCAAATTGCTTTTATTACTTCCGCGAACCCAGGGAAGATAATCGCCAAGCGTTTTATGAATGTCAAGCTTTCCATCTTCATACAACTTCATCACAGCTAATGTGGTAGCAGAAATTTTTGTTACTGATGCAAGATCATACACTGTTTCTTTTGTTACAGGCTGATCATTGTTGTAAGTAAGATTGCCATACGCTTTATTTAAAACAATTTTATTGTCTTTTGCAACAAGCACAACACAGCCCGGTGTTGCATGTTGCGCAATTGCATTAGCAGCAAGGCTGTCAATTTCACTATACATTTTTGCGCTATCAAAACCGGCTTCTGATGGATTAACCTGGGCTAATTTTTGCAACCCAAGATCTGTTATACCATCTCCATAATGATAAGCATCGCAAACAGTAACAGGCAATTTTCCAGCAGCAACAAAATCACCGTTAAGCCAGTTAAATGCTGCCTGCTGAAAGATGGTATCATCTTCATAACATTCCATTAGATTATCTGCATCACAAAAATTTTTAAGTGCATAAGGATTACCAAAAACCATGGTTAACGCATGTGTTGTTGCCTGCAAATTTTTAATAAGATTAAGCGCACTTATTGTAAGCCCAAAATTTTTTGCGGGATATTTATTAAACTGATGTACGCCAATAATTATAGCATCATAACCACTGTCAACTTTTCTGAAGATTGAATCTGCAACAGATGTATCATCATCATAGTTCATTAAGTAAACGTCTGCGTTCTTTTCAATTTTTAAAAAAGTAGCAAGCGCATTTGTATCAGACAAGCCAATACCAACGTAAGCAATTTTTTTATCGGCTTTCAGCGGAAAAAGCAACGTGTCTTTTAACTTCAATAAAGTAATGGCATGTTCAGCCACTTTATTTCTTAATGGTTTTACATCTTTATTTAAATCAGTATAAAGTTTGGCTGTACCAACAATATGCATATTGCTTAAACCAGAATTATATTTTACAAGCAAAACTTTTTTTACGCGGTTATAAATATCATTTGAATCCAAGACTCCGTTTGTAATTGCTGTTTGAATTTTATTTATCGCCTGGGGCACATCACCTGGCAAACACAACATATCATTGCCGGCAACTAATGATTGAACAGCCGCATCACCGGCAGGAAAATATTTGGCAACACCCTGCATTTCTAAAGCATCAGTAAAAGAAATTCCATTGAAGTGAAGGCTATCACGTAACAAAGTGGTTACATTTTTTTTTGATAATGATGTTGGCAGATGTTGCGTGTTATCAATAGCCGGTATAGATAAATGTGCAATCATAACGCTGCCAATGCCTTCATTAAACAATGTTTTAAAAGGATATAATTCAAGCGAGTCAAGCGACGCATAAGACTTTGTAATTAATGGCAGATCAAGATGCGAATCAACGGCCACATCACCATGACCGGGAAAATGTTTTGCGCATGCAAGCACATTGTTTTCCTGTATGCCGCGCATCATCTGCGTTCCAAATAAAGCAACCTTGTATTTGTCTTCACCAAAAGAACGAAAATTTATAACCGGGTTATTTGGATTGTTATTGATGTCAACAACCGGCGCATAATTTACAGTAATACCTTCACGCTTACATTGCGCACCAATGGCTTTACCCACTTCATATATAATCGCTGCATCCTGTAAGGCGCCAAGTGTAAGCTGGTCTGGAAATTTTATAACACTATCAAGCATGCGCATTCCCAAACCTGTTTCTCCATCAATACAAACCATTAACGGCGTTTGTGCTGTTTGCTGAAAATGATTTATTAAAGTTGCTTGTTTTAACGGGCCGCCCTGGAACAAACAAATAGCGCCGATATTATAATTATGAATAAGCGTGTCAATTTTATCAGTGAAAAAAACAGTGCTGCCAGATACAAGCCCGCTTTCACGCACAACCATTAACTGTGCAATGCGTTGCTGTGGCGTTAAGGAATTAAACACACTATCAACCCAATATTGTGATGCATTGGATTGTTTATAAAATTGTTGCGACTGCACATAAGAACAGTAACATAAAAACAATATTGTAATAAAATATTTCATTGGCTGTGTTCAACTATAAAAATAAAATATCAGGAGCATGTGTTGTTATTAAATATGCACATGTTGTTTAAAATGGATTTGTTCATGGTTGTTAACCATGCAATGCTATATGGTTATTCTGGTTTTTATAATAAAGATTGGAAAGATGTTTTTTATCCAAAATGA
>CAZZXW010000101.1:0-9667 GCA_964658095.1 uncultured Parafilimonas sp.
TATTATCAACCCCGCTGGTATTGGCATATAAAGATGACCATCCGGTTGCTGTGTTTGCATAAGCTGAAGTGTTTGAATAGAGTGACTGGTAACCCAACGCTACGTTATAAGTGCCGGAAGTGTTCTTGTACAACGTTTTGCTGCCAACAGCTACATTCTGTCCGGCTGTGTTGGTATATAAAGCAGAATCGCCGATAGCAATATTCTGATTTGCCGTTTTATTGCTATACAAGGCCTTAATGCCAAATGCGATATTTGAATAACCGCTGGTATTTAAGTATAATGCTTTTGTTCCGTTGGCTACGTTATTGCTGCCTGATGTGTTGCTGTACAAAGCCTGGAAACCTGCAGCAATGTTACTTTCACCGGTTGTATTTACGTATAAGGTTTGATAACCGTTTGCAGTATTGTTATCCCCTGTAGTGTTTTTATATAATGCTAATGAACCGATAGCTGTATTTCTTAAACCGGAGGTGTTATTGTATAAAGCAGAATCACCAATAGCAACAAGATGATCGCTGCTTACATTATTATACAATGCGTTTACGCCGATACCAATATTAGAATAACCTGTTGTTGTATTATATAAAGCATGATAACCATAAGCAGAATTATTTTTACCGGTTGTAACACTTTTTAATGCCAATAAACCCGCCGCTGTATTTATGTTTAGAGGTGTTGAAAAAGCAGAACTTCCGTTTAAATAAAGTGCGCCGGTTAAGTAAATATACTTCCAGCCAATGGCAGATGAACCTAAGCTTAAAGAATTATTGGTGCCTGCAACAAGGCTGTGATTAATGGCTGTTGTTGAAGCAAGATTAGAAAGGCTTGTATTTGCCTGGCTGAAGCCGTTAAAGCCCTTCAATAAAAAAAATAAGATACTGGTTAGAAGATAAAGTTTTGATTTCATAAAAAAGATTAATGATTAAGAAACTAATTAATCGTGAAAGTAATAACACGGTAAACAATTGTAGCAATTATTTACTTAACAGCCGTTATCTAATCATTATCTTATCAAATTATTTAAAAAGTGCAGTAAGGCTATTAGTTTAAATTGTCGCATTTATTCACCTTAAAAGTCGCAATCACACTTTCATTTAAAATGAAGTGCAGATAATTTTGTTTAATCAAAACAAACCATTTTTAATTATCATCACTCAATAAAAAAAGTACTATGTCAACAGGAGCTTATGCAGATGTAAATGGAATAAGCATGTATTATGAAGTGCATGGCGAAGGCAAACCGTTGGTATTAATACATGGCGGTGGCTCAACCATTCAATCAACGTTTGGAACAACATTACCCATGTTTACAAAGCATTATAAAGTTATTGCTGTTGAACTGCAGGCGCATGGCCGTACAAGCGACAGGCCAGCACCGGAAAGCTTTGAACAGGATGCAGATGATGTTGCAGCATTATTGCATCATCTTAACATCAGCTATGCAAACATTCTTGGCTTTAGTAATGGTGCAAGTACAACTTTACAAATGGCTATCCGTCATCCTGAAATTATAGATAAGATTATTGTAATTGCCGGTGCTTACCAGCGTGAAGGTTTTATAAATGGATTTTTTGAAGGCATGCCTTATGCTACAATTGATAATATGCCGCAAAGCCTGCATAAAGCTTTTTTGCAGGTTAATGCTGATGAAGCAGCTTTATTTAACATGTTTAATAAAGATAAACAGCGCATGATTGATTTTAAAGACTGGAATGATAATGACTTGGAAAATATAAAGGCACCTGCATTAATAATTAACGGCGATAAAGATGTTATAACACCTGCTCATGCATTAAAAATGGCGCAGTTAATTTCAAATGCATCGCTTATAATTTTACCAGGTGTGCATGGCGAATGTATTGGTGAAGGCATAACAGGGCCTTTAAATAATAAACAACCGGAAATGTTGGTTGATTTGGTAAAAGAATTTTTAGATAAGTAATGCTTTTTAATGTCTGGCATTGTCCTTTGCGAGACGATATTTAACGCTTAAAAAATTATAGTAACGAACCTGCTACTAAAAATCAACACAGCAACTTATAAGCCTGCTAACGGAATGCCGCAGATTAAGCTTTAAGCATATTGCGAAAAATACCAGGGATAAATTTTGCCAAGTATAACATCATCTGGCAATGATAATTATAAAGCTAATTATAGTTGTTATGATACAGTTTGTATTAATAAGTAGATAATACGCACTTAAATAAAAAGCATTTTTTTTAGATGCTTCTTTTATATTTGCCATCCCTCTCCTGGAAACCAAAAACTATTATTCATCTTTAAAACATTTTTGTATGAAACCAAAAATTTACATGTATGCTGTAAGTACAGCAGTTCTTTTTATGCATTTCAAAGGTTTAAGCCAGGCTAATACCAGCTTATCAAATCTTGCTTCAACAACTGCCATTAACCACAGCCTTGTTGCCGGCAGCACAGGTACTTTAAACCTCGGCTCTTCTTCCATTGGCTGGAAATACATTTACTTAACTAACGGTGTTTATCTTAATGCTGCGCTTGCTTTTTCTGCTCCTTTAAACTCAAACATCTTTGCCGGTTATAATGCGGGCAGTTCCGGTGTTACAGGTACCCAAAATTCTGCCGTTGGTTACCAGGCATTAAGAAATATAACTACAGGTAGTTCTAATTCAGCGTTTGGGTATAATGCTTTGTACAATACCAAAAATGGTTATGCAAACATTGCTGTTGGCGTTTATGCTTTATATAAGAATGTAAGCGGCGATCATCTTGTTGCCATAGGTGATTCTGCACTGGTTAATAACAGTTCGGGTTTAAGAAATACGGCTGTTGGTTCTTTATCATTATACAGGAATACTACCGGTGATAATAATACCGGTGAAGGTTTTCAAACATTGTATAACAATAGCACAGGTGCCAGCAATATTGCAGCAGGTTTCCAGGCATTGTTTACCAACACAACCGGCAGTAACAATGTGGCTAATGGTACAAAAGCATTGTACTTAAATACAACCGGCTATTCAAACATAGCCTTTGGTATTAAAGCCTTGTATAGTAATACCACCGGTAACAACCTTATTGCTATTGGTGATTCTGCCCTATATTTCAATAAAGGTGGCTTATACCTTACTGCAATAGGTTCCAAAGCTTTGTATTCTAACACAAGTGGCTATTATAATGTAGGCATCGGTTACCAGGCGCTTTATTCTAATACAACAAGCAGTTATAATACGGCTACAGGCTACCAGGCTTTGTATAACAATAACGGCAGTGCATATGATAATACTGCCAACGGTTACCAGGCTTTATACAATAATACAAGCGGCAGCCTTAATACAGCAACAGGCGTTTGGGCATCTTTAGATAATACAACCGGTTCACAAAATGTGGCTAATGGCGTGTATGCCCTGTTGCAGAATACTTCGGGTAACGCTAACGTTGCCAGTGGTTATTATGCCGCTTACTATAACAATGGCAATAGTAACGTGGCGGTAGGCAATCATGCATTATTTTTAAACAGTTCATTAAGCAACGAGGTAGCTGTTGGCGATTCTGCTTTATATAATCTTGATGGTGGATCAGGCTTCAATACAGCGCTCGGCAGTAAAACATTATACTCCAATACAACCGGCTCGCTTAATGTTGCTATAGGTAGTTATTCAGCTTATTCCAATACAACCAGTACACAAAACACATCTGTTGGCTATAATTCCATGAATAGCAATACCGGCAGTGGCTACAACACAGCATTAGGTGCTTATGCAGGCTATTATGCAAGTACCAATGGTACTTTTGTGGGATGGGATACTTATGGCTCATCATCAGGTACCACAAATAGCACAGCTATAGGTTATCATGCTCCAACAACTGCCGATAACCAGGTGCGTGTAGGCGATGTTAATGTTACTTCAATTGGTGGCCAGGTTGGCTGGTCAAGCTTTTCTGATGGCCGCTTTAAGAAAAATATTAAAGAAAACGTACCAGGTTTAACCTTCATTAACCAATTAAGGCCAATTACTTATAATGTTGACGCAGCAGGTTATGAAAACACCTTGAATTCTATAACCAAAAGGCCTGATCAGCAAAATGGAACACAGCAGAAAAGCGCAACAGAAAGTGAAGCGCTTGCAGCAAAAAGTAAAATTGTTTATACTGGTTTTATAGCACAGGAAGTAGAAGCTACTGCTAAAAAATTAAATTACGATTTCAGTGGTGTAGATGCGCCTAAAAATGATAAAGATTTTTATGGTTTAAGATATTCTGACTTTGTTGTGCCGCTGGTTAAGGCTGTTCAGGAATTATCTAAAATAAATGATAATAAGCAACAACAGATTGATTCATTAAAAAATGAACTGGCAGGTATGCATAATGATATTGCACAGTTGAAAGCAGCTGTTTTAAATGGTGGCTCAACCCTGTCATCAACTGATAACAGTGCAAGCAAAACAATAAGCTTATCATCAGCAACTATATATCAAAATGTACCTAACCCGTTTTCTAATTCAACCACTATAAATTACAGCTTGCCTTCTGGTTATACAAATGCATCAATTATTATAACTGATAAAAATGGCAAGACTTTAAAAACAGTTACATTGAACGGCAGTTATTCCGGTAATGTAAAAGTGGAAACCTCTACCCTTTCAGCCGGCGCTTATCAATATTCTTTAATTGTTGATGGCAGAATGGTTGATACAAAACAGATGTTGTTATCAAGGTAAACAAACATTATATCTTTATAAAAGGGCACTTGTTTAAGTGTCCTTTTATATTTACTACCTCTTTTCTGATTACCACTATCTATTTTAATGATCAATTAATATAAAATCAAAATCTACATTTTTTAATTATTTATTACTTTATTAGCACGCTTTATGCGGCTGCAGCAGCGCATTATAATTAAACAATACAATGAAATTTCAACCATTAACAGTAATTAATATTAGTAAAGAGTCCCGGTTAGAAAATGTTGATTATCTTAATGTACAGCTTGGCAATGTAAATGATCATGTTATCAGAATGAGTGTAATGACCAAGCCTTTCTACTGGCATTTTCATCCTAACTCTGATGAAACTTTTTTAGTAATTGAAGGTTCAATCTATATTGATCTTGAAACGCATACTATAGAGTTGTTACCCGGGCAATTATTTACTATTCCAATGAATGTAAAACACAGAACCTGACCTACAGGAGAACGGTCAGTTAACTTAACTTTTGAACATGCTGCCATTAAAACTGTAATGCTTTCTTAAGCCAACAGCCTTGCCTTTTTGTTTATATCTCAAACAATAATTTTACAGTACATAAGTTTACAGTAAAACTGATTGTTTGAGTGGTGCACGACTGATATTATTCTTATTAATAACAACAATTTTTTCGCTACCGGTAGCAGCGCAGCTTTCTAATCTTCGCTCAAAAAAAATTGCTGCGCATAATGTTATTAAGATAGATTCTGTGAGCATTGTTCCGGGCACTTTTTTTATCAGCGGTATTGACACTTCTTATTATACTTTAGACTGGATTAATGCAACGCTCCAGTTTAAAAAACAATTACCATCAGATAGTTTGCAGGTAACCTATCGTGTGTTCAGTGAAAAATTAAATGCAGTTAAACAGCGATACCGTTATGACAGTATAAAGAATAATTTTATAGCCGTTGCGCCTGTTGTAAAAAACAGAAATGATGAAGGTTTTATCAACTTTGGCAAGCTAAATTATAACGGCAGCTTTGGAAGAAGCATTAGTGTTGGAAATACACAGGATGCTGTTTTTAATTCACAATTAAACTTGCAGTTAAGTGGTTACATTGGTGACAGCATTCAATTGAATGCAGCCATCACTGATAATAATATTCCTATTCAGCCAGATGGTACCACGCAAAATTTAAATGAGTTTGATAAAGTGTTGTTACAATTCAGTAAAAAGAATTGGGAACTTGATCTGGGTGATATTGATTTAAGACAGGATGAAAATTATTTTTTGAAATTTTATAAACGCTTACAAGGTTTATCTTATCAACAGCGATATAACATTTCATCAAACATAAAAGGCAACACTTTATTATCAGGTGCTATTGCAAAAGGCAAGTTTGCACGTAATGTTTTTGAAGGCGCTGAAGGCAACCAGGGCCCCTATAAACTGCAGGGCAATAACAATGAATTATTTTTTATTGTGCTTGCAGGTACTGAAAAAGTTTTTTTGGATGGTGTACAGTTGCAACGTGGCGAAGACCAGGATTACATTATTAATTATAACACGGCTGAAGTTACGTTTACGCCAAAGCAAATGATCACAAAAGATTCGCGCATACAAATTGAATTTGAATATGCAGACCGCAATTATTTAAACTCGATGTTGTACATCAACAATGATTTTCAGTTTGGAAAAAAAATGATCATTAATGTTTCAGCTTACAGTAATGCCGATGCAAAAAATTCACCGATAGACATCACATTAGATAATCCGCAAAAACAATTTTTGGCAAATCTTGGCGATAGTATTCAGAATGCCTTCTATCCTGTTTCGGGCATTGATACATTTTCAACAGGCAAAATTTTATATAAGAAAATTGATACGGTTTATAATGGTGTACATGATTCCATCTTTGTGTATTCCATTAATGCAGACAGCGCGAAGTATAGCTTGAACTTTATTGACGTTGGAGCAAACAAAGGCAATTATCTTCCATTGTTTAACGCAGCAAATGGAAATGTTTATCAATGGGTGCAACCGCTTAATGGTGTGCCGCAAGGCAACTTTGAAGCGGCTGCATTTTTAGTAACACCCAAAAAACAACAGGTTGTAAATACAGGTGTAACATGGTTGATCAACAACAATACAACATTCAAAGCTGCGTTTGCTTTCAGCGATTATGATGCAAATACTTACTCATTAAAAGATAAACAAAATGATGTTGGCTATGCTTCTAAAATTGATCTTACTCACACATCAATCATTAAAACAAAAACCAAAACTTTACAATTAAATACGATTGCAGATTATGAATGGGTGGATAAAAATTTTCAACCCGTTGAACGTTTACGTGATCCAGAATTTACACGTGACTGGGGTTTGCCTATATTAACTGAAGCTGCTACAGAACAATTGCCCACATTGAGTTTTGAATTGAAAGATGATAAAGAAAATGATGCTTTATACCGATTTTCAAGTTATATAAGAAGCGATGGTTTTACAGGCATTCGCAATGAGATTTTACATCATCAAACAAAAAATAAATTTGAATTGACAGATGCATTTAGCTTAACCAACAATACAACGCCAACAGATAAAGGCTTCTTTCTTCGTCCGAATATTGACATACATAAAACCTTTGCTGATCTTAATAATTATACAGTTGGTGCGTCATATTATCTTGAACATAATGAACAGCGCAACAATCTTGCAGACACAGTTACGCCTTTAAGTTATGCGTTTGAAACAGTAACAGCTTATATAAAATCAAATGAGCAAAAATTGAATCACTGGTCATTCAATTTCTTTACACGAAGTGATGAATTGCCATTAAATAAATCGCTGGTTAAAACCGACAGAAGTTATAATTATAACCTGCAGGCAGAATTATTTCAAAACAAACATCACCAGTTTCGCATTAATGCAACATACAGGCAATTATATGTTTACAACACACAGCTTACACAACAAACGCCTGACAATACTTTATTAGGCAGAGCAGAATATATAGTGAATGAATGGAAAGGTTTTTTAATTGGAAATGCTTTGTATGAAATTGGCAGCGGCCAGGAACAAAAGCGCAGTTATTCTTATGTGGAAGTGCCTGCGGGCACAGGCCAGTATGCATGGATTGATTACAACAATGATGGCATTCAGCAACTGAATGAATTTGAGTTAGCAGCTTTTCCAGACCAGGCCAAATTCATCCGCATCTTCACACCAACCAATGAATACATCAAAGCAAATTATACGCAGTTTAATTATGCTGTAACATTAAACCCAAAAGTGTTTTTAAAAACATCCGGCGCTTCATCTTTCAATAAATTTATAACTCGTTTTGTATTGCAATCATCATGGCAAACGTATAAGAAAGAACAATCAAACGGTGCACCTGCGTATATTCCAACTAAAGGAAACATTAACGATACAAGCCTTATTAATCTTAATCACACATTCAGCAATACATTATCATTTAACCGTTACAGTACGGCATGGGGTGTTGATGTAAGCAATGTTGCGATATACAATAAATCATTGCTTACGTACGGCTTTCAATCAACACAGCAAAGCACATGGTCTTTAAAAACAAGAGCTAATATCAACCGCAATTATTCTTTGCAATTTGAACAACGATTCAATAAGAATGATCTAAGCACACCATCATTTGCCAACCAGAATTATACTGTTCAAACTTTATCATCAACACCACAATTCATTTATACTTCATCAACTGTATTTCGTATAGAAACTTATTACCAATATCAATCAAAAAAGAATGCAATTACATTTGGTGGTGAGAAAGCAATTTTCAATTCATTAAACATTGATGCAAAATATAATGCCGTTTCAAACACCAGCTTAAGCGCAGGTTTTCAATTCAGTAATATCAATTTTAAAGGCGCTGATAACACTACCGTAAGTTATATAATGCTTGAAGGTTTATTGCCCGGCAAAAATTTATTATGGAATATTAACTTCACTAAACGTCTTGTAAACAACCTTGAAATAAGCATTGAATATGAAGGCCGCAAACCTGCCGGCACACGCATTATAAATACAGGCACGGCAAGCATTAGAGCATTATTATAGTTTACAGTTTGTAGTTAATCACTTTTCTTACATCTCTCTTATCATTAACAATGCATTTATAAACTAACATCAGTTAACTACATCTGATATATAAATTCATTAAACATTAAAACAAAAAACAATGAAAAAAATTTTTACTCTCGCATTAACCTTACTTATTTTAAATGCTGCATTTTCTCAAACAGTTGTATCACGCTTTTCAGTTCAAACTCCAAACTTTGGCATCAGTTATAAACACGGTTATGGTAATGGTTATAACAGTTATAACAACGGTTACAATAATGGCTATGACAGGAACTACAGAATACAACACATTAATGATATTTATGAACAACAGGCGAATGAGATAATGAGCATGCCTATAAGTTACCACAGAAAGATGAGATTGATACGCCAGTTACAATTTGAAAGAGCCCGCAAAATTGATCATGTTGATGCAACCAGTGGTTATGATAACTATAACTACAGGTATTATAACAACAGCGGATGGAGATAATTTTTGTGATGCTGTTATTTATAAAGCCTTCTTTAACCGGAAGGCTTTATTGTTTATATTCTTCAGCGATTGGATCTGTTATAACCGGCAGGGTAGCTTCATTAACAACAGCATATCTTTTTTGAAGCCGGTTAAATATTATTAATAACACAATAAGAATTGTTATTGGGATAAGCGAAAAATAAAATGCTTTTTCACCACCATAAGATTGAAATATATGTCCTGTTATTATAGAACCTGTTGTGCCGCCTAATGCAGAAAATACAACAATCAATCCGCTCATAGTGGCATGTTTTTTTACAGGCAGTGTACTTAATATAACAGAATTTATAGCCGGGTAAATTGGTGCTATTAACAAGCCTATCATCGGAAAAATAAAAGCAACAATTGGTGCATTGCTCCAGCTTGAA
>CAZZXW010000102.1:0-9660 GCA_964658095.1 uncultured Parafilimonas sp.
TGCTTAATTTTATTAGCACGGTTTAGATAAACTACTGCAAACACTTCATGATTTTTATATTTTAATTGCGCCCTCAGGTACTCAGCAGCATCTTTACTTGATAATACACTTTCTGTTTTTCTTTCGCTTACTTCCCTGCGCAAACCTAATTCCAGCGCAGCCGCTATTGAGATTGCTTTCGCTTCGCCAATGCCTTTTACTTTTAGTTTAATAATTTCTTTTATTGATAATTTGCCAAGCTTCTGTAAATCATTATCCACAGCAGCTAATAACTGTTTGGTAACATCAACTGCGCTTTTATCTTTCGTTCCGTTATTTATTAAAATGGCAAGCAGTTCAGCATTGCTTAAAGAACTATATCCTTTAAGCAACATTTTTTCGCGTGGGCGGTCATCAACAGCCCAGTTTTTTATCGAAGTGTTCGGCACAGAAAAATTTGAAACATCAAATTAATATTTCTTTTTTGAATTTCTATCTTCGCCACTCAACTAAGCGTTTATGGGGCCATCAGTAAAGATATTTTCAGGCACAGGCTCTCACCAGCTCGCTGCCAAAATTATAACCCGCTTTGGTGTTCCGCAGGGCAAAGTAAACATCCAGAAGTTTAGTGATGGTGAGTTTCAGCCGGTGTTTTTAGAAAGTATTCGTGGTGATTATGTTTTTCTTATTCAAAGTACCTGTGCGCCAACAGATAACCTGATGGAATTATTGCTGATGATTGATGGTGCAAAACGGGCAAGTGCTTATAAAATAATTGCGGTAATGCCTTATTTTGGTTATGCAAGGCAGGATAGAAAAGATAAGCCGCGTGTTGCTATCGGTTCAAAACTCGTAGCTTCTTTATTGGAAACTGCCGGTGCAGACCGTGTAATTACAATGGATTTGCATGCGCCACAAATACAGGCATTTTTTGATATACCGGTTGATCATTTAGACAGTTCTGCCATTTTTATTCCATACATAGAAAACCTTAAACTTGAAAACCTTACCTTTGCGGCCCCTGACGTGGGAAGTAGTAACCGTGTAAGGGAAATTGCAAGTTATTTTAATGCAGAAATGGTTATCTGCGATAAGCACCGTAAGCGTGCAAACGAAATAGCAAGCATGGTATTAATAGGTGATGTAGAAGACAAGGATATAGTTTTAATAGATGATATTATTGATACCGGCGGAACACTGGCAAAAGCCGCAGCTCTTTTAAAAGATAAAGGTGCAAGAAGTGTTAGAGCATTATGTACGCATCCTGTTTTAAGTGGTAATGCTTATCAAACTATTGAGAATAGTGTGCTGGAAGAATTAGTGGTTTGCGATACAATCCCTTTAAAGCATTCAAGCAATAAATTAAAAGTTATTTCAGTGGCTGATCTTTTTGCAATAGCAATCAGAAATGCTTATGAAAATAAAAGCATCACCAGCTTGTTCATTCATTCGCAAATGCGTGAAAAGGTTGGGAAGATATAAACGTTTAAAATTAATATAATAATAATGGGATTAGCCGAAAGGCGATGCATTGACAATTAAAAACAAACAATAACAAATGACACGAGCTGAAAGCGACTGCATTTGACCTTTTAATAAAACAAACAATAACAAATGAAATCAATTACAATCGAAGGACAACTGAGGACCGAAACCGGCAAAAAAGCCACCCGGCAACTTCGCTCTCAGGAAATGGTGCCTGGTGTAATTTATGGTGGTGCGCAGGAAGTAAGTTTTTATGCTTCTGCCAAGGCTTTTAAACCACTTGTATATACCAGCCAGTTTCAATTAGCTGATGTTAAGGTAGATGGTAAATCTTATACCTGCATTTTAAAAGACCTGCAGTTTGATAAAGTATCTGATCTTTTAAATCATGTTGATCTTTTGGAACTGGTAGAAGATAAAAAGATCATTGCTGATTTGCCTTTAAAATTTACCGGCGCAGCAGCAGGTGTAAAAGAAGGCGGCAAGCTTGTTACTAAGATGAAATCGCTTAAAGTAAAAACGCTTCCAAAATACCTTAAAGAAAATATTGAAGTTGATATAACCAATCTTGAATTGAACGGCAACATTCGGGTAGAAGATGTGAAAGAAGACAATATGGAAATATTGAACTCACCACGTATTCCCATTGCTTCTGTTGTGTTAACAAGACAATTGAAACAGGAAGAAGCAACTGCAACACCGGCAGCAACTGGAACGCCAACTGCAAAAGCCGCTGCACCGGCTGCAAAGGCAGCAGCGCCTGCACCCAAAACAGCAGCGCCAAAAAAATAAATATTATATTTTATCTGCAAAGCCCTGTAATTGCAGGGCTTTGTTGTTTATAAGATGATGTAATGAATAAGTTTTTAATAGTTGGTTTGGGAAACATCGGAGCAGAATATCAACACACACGCCATAACGTTGGTTTTGATGTAGTAACTGCTTTTGTGTTGAAGCATAAAGGATCATTTACTACGCAAAGGCTGGCTGAAACATCAGAGATAAAGTTCAAAGGCAAAATATTTATCTGCATAAAGCCAACAACCTATATGAACTTAAGCGGCAAGGCATTTAAATACTGGATGGATAAAGAAAAAATTCAGCTTGAAAATACATTAACCATTGTTGATGATATTGCCTTGCCGATAGATGCTTTAAGGCTGCGGCCAGGCGGCAGTGATGGTGGTCATAACGGCCTGAAAGATATTCAGCTAAACCTAAACACAGTTAACTATCCTAAGCTGCGTTTTGGTGTTGGCAATAATTATCCAAAGGGCATGCAGGTTGAATTTGTGCTATCAAAATGGTTGCCTGAAGAACTTGAACTTGTTTGGAAGAAAATAGAATATTGCTCACAGGTTATTGAAGATTTTGCAACAACAGGTATTGAGCGTACAATGAATATTGTGAATAATAAAAATCAATTTTAAAATGCATATTCAAACATTATAATTATTTTTAACATTGCTGCAAACAAGCTCCCAAATGAAAATATTTTGTGTCGGCAGAAATTATGCTGAACATGCAAAAGAACTAAAGAACGAAATTCCGGCTGAACCTGTAATTTTTCTTAAACCAAAAAGTGCTTTGCTGTTGGCCAACACCCCTTTTTATTATCCTGACTTTACGAACGAATTACATTATGAAGCCGAATTGGTGATACGTATTTCAAAGAATGGAAAATACATTCCTGAATCGCAGGCAAGCCATTATTTTAATGCAATTACAGTTGGCATTGATTTTACAGCAAGGGATGTGCAGAATGAACTAAAAGAAAAAAGCCTGCCTTGGGAAAAAGCAAAAGCATGGGATAATTCTGCTGTTGTTGGTAAATGGATTGATCTTAACCCCTCAATAATAAAAAACGCGATTAATTTTTCTTTGAACATAAATGATCAATGTGTGCAAAAAGGCAATAGTAAAAACATGATCTTTTCTTTTAACCGTATTATTGCTGATATTTCAAAATATTTTGCATTGAACATTGGCGATTTTATTTTTACCGGTACCCCTTCGGGTGTTGGCGAATGTGTTGCTGGCGATATATTATGCGGATATTTTGAAGATGAAAAAGTTTTTGAATTTGATATTAAATAATTGAAGTTATTTTTCTCTACAGGATATTTGTACAATGCTTGACAATAGGATACTTGCAGATGCCTTCAGGCTTATGGTTACTGCAAGATGCATGAGTGATATTTATGAAAACAACCGGCAGGTTTGCAGGTATGTTCATTCTACATCAAAAGGGCATGAAGCTATACAGATAGCAACAGGTATGCAGCTTTTGTCTTGTGATTTCATAAGCCCTTATTACCGTGATGATAGCCTGCTGCTTTCACTTGGTTACAAGCCTTACGAATTAATGTTGCAGTTGTTGGCTAAAGCTGATGATCCTTTTTCCGGCGGCCGTTCTTATTATTGCCATCCCAGCAGTAAAGATGCAGACAAGCCTCGCATCATTCATCAAAGCAGTGCTACTGGTATGCAGGCAATACCTTCAACAGGCCTGGCGCAAGGCATTAAATATCTTGAAACTGCTAATTCATCGCTTCTTAAAAAAGGTACAAATAACGAGGCGCCGGTTGTTGTGTGTAGTTTGGGTGATAATAGTATGACGGAAGGCGAAGTAAGTGAAGCTTTGCAGTTTGCTGTGCTGAAGCAACTGCCGATAATTTATTTGGTGCAGGATAATGAATGGGGCATTAGCGCAACAGCAGAAGAAAGCCGCGCAATGAATGCTTACGAATTTGCAGATGGCTTTAAAGGCCTGGAAAAGTTTAATGTTGATGGAAGCGTTTTTGAGAATGCTTATGGGGTTATGCAATATGCAATAAATTATGTACGCAGGGAAAGAAAGCCGGTGTTAGTACATGCATCGGTTCCCCTACTCGGCCATCATACAAGCGGTGTAAGAAAAGAATTTTACAGAACAAAAGAAGACCTTGATAAACATCTTGCCAATGATCCTTATATAAAGCTGCGGCAATATCTTGGGCAAAGTGGCTTTACTGAATCGCAGATTCAAACACTGGAAACAAATGTAAATATTGAAGTGCTTAAAGCATTTGATAATGCAAAGAATGCCGCTGAACCTGTAGCTGCATCGGTTACTGAACATGTTTTTGCCGAAACACAGGTAAAGTATGAAACAGGTGTTCGTAATCCCGCAAATGCAGAAAAAATAATTATGGTTGATGCTGCGTTGCATGCAATTGAAGAATTGATGGAGGAGCATGAAGAATGTATTTTATATGGTGAAGATGTAGGCAAACGGCTGGGCGGAGTGTTTCGGGAAACGGCAACGCTTGCAGAAAAATTTGGTGATGAGCGTGTGTTTAATACAGCCATCCAGGAGGCATATATTATTGGCTCAACAGCAGGTTTAAGCGCTTTGGGTTTAAAGCCAATTGTAGAAGTGCAGTTTGCAGATTATATCTATCCTGGTTTAAATCAACTGGTAACTGAAATTGCAAAATCAAACTATCTCACAAACGGTAAATTTCCGGTGAGCATGGTACTGCGTGTGCCTGTTGGTGCTTATGGCGGCGGCGGCCCTTATCATAGCGCAAGCATTGAATCAACTTTGCTTTCAATAAAAGGAATTAAGATTTGTTACCCATCAAATGCAGCAGATATTAAAGGGTTGATGAAAGCCGCTTACTATGATCCGAATCCTGTCATCATGCTTGAACATAAAGGGTTGTATTGGAGCAAAGTTGCCGGCACAGAAGAAGCTAAAACCATAGAGCCTGATAAAAATTACATGCTTCCTTTAGGCAAGGCAAATGTTATTTTAAAAGCCAATGCAGAAAAGATTAAGAACGGGGAAAGCGTTTGCGTAATTACATATGGCATGGGTGTTTACTGGACAAAAGCTGCTGCAACTGATTTTCAAGGCCAGGTTGAAATTGTTGATCTGCGTACTTTATATCCTTTAGATGAAGAGCTGATTTTTTCAACTGTTACTAAACATGGTAAATGCCTGGTGCTTACTGAAGAACAGCAAACCAATTCATTTGCTGAAGCACTGGCACATCGTATCAGCTATAACTGTTTTAAATATCTTGATGCACCTGTTATGGTATTCGGTGCTTTGGATTTACCTGCCGTTCCCATCAACATAATTTTGGAGCAAGCCATGTTGCCTACTGCCGAAAAAGTAAAAGAAAAAATTAATCAGTTACTGCATACTTAGTTTGCAACTGGCAGCATTATTGAGACAAACTATAAAAGCTTTATGAAAAATATTCTTTTGATTGGTTTGATATCATTGTTTTTTGGTTGCTCTGGTAATACGGGAAATACATCAACCCGTGATTCTAACAATGCTATTGAAGACCATCCTTTACAGGATACAACTGTAGATACAATACCTAATGGTTATGCCCCTCCGCATACAGATAGCAATAGTTTAAATAAAGATTCTGCAAGACACTAATCTGTATAATTATCACAATAGTTAGTTAATTGGAAGGACGTTTATAATGTTACGCTTTATAATTAAACTGCTAATTACAGCTCATGACTAGATTAATTAAACAGTATGAAGATTAAATTAAAGAAATATAAAAGCAAACCTGGCTTCGCTTTATCAGAATTTGCAGCCGCACTTGGTAAAGGTTTAATTGCTGGTGCAGCAGGTACAGCCGCAATAACTATATCACAGCTGATTGAAATGCAAATCACAAAACGCAAGCCTTCACCCGAGCCGGCAGATGCAGCCGAAAAAGTTTTAGATGTAAAACCTGAAACAGAAGCGGACAAAAATAAATTTTCAAAGGAAGTACATTGGGCTTACGGTACAAGCTGGGGAATACCAAGAGGTATTTTAGGGTTGTTTGGCTTGAAAGGTATCACAGCAACATCCATACATTTTGCTACCATTTATGGAACTGCTTTGGTAATGCCAACCCAATTAAAAGTAGCGCCGCCATTAAAAGAATGGAAGCCAAAAGAGTTTGCTGTTGATGCATTGCATCATCTTGTTTATGCAGTTGTTGCAGGCCTGGTTTATGATGCAATGAATAATGATTAAAATAAAAAAGACACTTGGTGAGTGTCTTTGTAGCGGGAAGGAGAATTGAACTCCTGACCTCCGGGTTATGAATCCGACGCTCTTACCAACTGAGCTACCCCGCCAACGGGCGGCAAAAATAAAACATTTGATTTTAATAAACAGCGCTTTGGGGATATTGCATCAATGCTTTTTCAAGGCAATCCATTGCAGCGTTTATGGATTCAAGATTTAATACATAAGCTAACCGAACTTCATTTTTACCTAATCCTTCTGTGCCGTAAAAACCAGTTGCCGGTGCTAACATCACCGTTTGCTTTTCGTAATTAAAATCTTCCAATAACCATTGGCAAAATTTATCTGCATCATCAATCGGCAATTTAGCTATTGCATAAAATGCACCGCCGGGGTTTGGGCAAAACACTCCATCCATAGCATTTAATCGTTGCACAATTAAATCTCTGCGTGCTTTATATTCTGCTTTCGTTATATCAAAATAATTTTCAGGTAAATCAATCGCTGCTTCGCCTGCAATCTGGCCAAACTCCGGCGGACTTAACCTTGCCTGTGCAAACTTCATGGCAGTATTATATAATTCTTTGTTGCGTGTAATAAATGCGCCCACTCTTGCGCCGCAACAACTATAACGTTTGCTTATGGTGTCCATTAATACAACATTATCATTGCAGCCTGTTAATTGCATGGCGCTGAAATGTTCGCCTTCATAACAAAACTCACGGTAAGCTTCATCAGCAAACAAATACAAATTATGTTTTAAGATGATTGTCTTCAGCACTTCCATTTCTTCCTTGCTATATAAATATCCTGTTGGATTATTTGGATTGCAGATTACAATTGCTTTTGTTTTTTTGTTAATAGCTTTTTCAAAATCTTTAATTGGCGGTAAAGCAAAACCATTTTCAATATGCGATGTTATCGGCACCACATTTACACCCGCTGAAACTGCAAAGCCATTATAGTTTGCATAAAAAGGTTCAGGAATTATTACTTCATCGCCAGCATCCATACAAGCCATAAAGCCAAATAAAATTGCTTCACTGCCGCCGGTTGTAATTATAATTTGCGAATGATCAATTTCAATTCCATTCTTTGCATAATAACTTACTAATTTTCTGCGGTAACTTTCGTTACCTGCACTGTGGCTGTACTCAAGAACTTTAAATGTTGAATGCCTTACTGCATCAAGCACCGGTTTTGGGGTTTCTATATCTGGCTGGCCAATGTTTAAATGATACACTTTGATTCCTTTTTTCTTTGCAGCTTCTGCATAAGGAACCAGTTTACGTATAGGAGATGGCGGCATTTTATTACCGCGGTTGCTGATAGTAAGCATGCAGCAAACCTAAGAAGATTTGAAGATTCAATTTGCTTACAGGTATTACAATAATTTTTGCGCTTTAAATTAGCTGAAGTAATATGAAACTCACACAAATAAAAATTAATAATATTAATTAGAATAACATTAATTAAATAGACTGGAACATTTAGTGCGTTTTTATTTATTTTGCTTTATTGACTGAAATTTATAAATGATTATAGCTCCATTAACTGCGCAGGAAAATGAAAGAGTAGCGGCTTTAAGAACGTATGATATTCTTGATTCTTTGCCTGAAAAAGATTATGATGATATTACGCAGCTTGCTTCAGAAATTTGCGGCACTGCTGTTTCATTAATAAGCCTTATTGACGATAAGCGCCAGTGGTTTAAATCTGCACATGGAATTGATGTAAAAGAAACACCAAGAGACTTTGCTTTTTGTACACATGCCATTTTAAATCCGTACGAAGTTTTTGTAGTACCTGACTCAAGAAAGGATAGCCGGTTTGCTGATAACCCGTTGGTTAAAGATGAACCGCATGTTGTGTTTTATGCAGGTGTTCCGCTTGTTAATAAAGATGGTTTTCCGTTGGGTTCTCTTTGTGTAATTGATAATGCAGCAAAAGAGTTAAGCGAAAGCCAGTTAAAAGCTTTAAAGAGTTTGGCCAAACAAGTAGTAACATTACTTGAATTAAGAAAGGCAAATAAAACATTGCAAACATTCAGAAGTTTTCTTGAAGAACGAAATACAGAGCTTGAGGCAATGGCGTATACAATTAAAAAACACATTCAGCCTGAAATTATATCTCTGCATTCAAATATTGAAATACTGCATGAAAAGCATGCGGTCAATCTTGATAATAACGGCAAAGGTTTATTAAGCAACGCTTATCAATCAATAAATAAAATAAATAAAACCCTGGATAAAATAAACGAAGCAGAGTAGTTATACTGCTTTTTAAGTAAAAGCAAACTGCAGTTGCTTTGATTGTGCCGGCTTAAAATAAGATTTTACATTTTCCTTTTCCTTCTGCGTAATTGTATGGATTGATGTTTCTTTAAATCTTGAAGCAATAATTATTTCTACTCCATCAGCATATTGCTTAAATAAAGCTTCAGCAATTTCCGGCGTGTTGTTATTATGCGACAAATGCGATAAGAAAAGATGCGACATAAACGCAGGCTTATGCTTACAAAAAAGCTCAAGCGCATCCGCATTGCTCAAGTGTCCTTTGCCACCGCTGATGCGTTTCTTTAAAACAAATGGATACCTGCCGTTGTGCAACATGGCAGCATCATAATTTGCTTCCAGAAAAGCAGCATGGCATTGCCTGAAATAGCGGATTACATTATTGCATACAACACCAATATCTGTAAACACACCAACGGTAATATTTTTACACGCAACTATAAAACTATGCGGGTCAGCAGCATCATGTTGTTTAGGAAAAGCGGTTATTAAAAGGTCGCCAATTGTAACTGCATCATGGGCATAAAACGCATGTATCAAATTTAAATCAACATCAATTCCCTGTAATAAAGTTTTCTGCGTTATATAAACAGGCAACCGATATTTTTTTAACAATGAAGTAAGGCCATAAATATGATCGCTATGTTCATGCGTAATAAATATTGCTTTTATTTTCTGTATAGATAAGCCAAGCCGTTCTATTCGTTTTTCAATTTCTTTACAAGAGATGCCAACATCAATAAGCACAGCTTCATTTTCACTTGCTATATAATAACAATTGCCGTTACTGCCGGAATTTAATGATGCAACTGATAAGCACATATCAACAAAGAAAACAAGTTTAAACGATTAAGAAAAAAATGTGAAGCA
>CAZZXW010000103.1:0-9618 GCA_964658095.1 uncultured Parafilimonas sp.
GTGCTTTTTTATTTGTTAAACCTTTATCACAATAATTAAGCAAATCGTTTACAGTTAATTTCGCAGAAATTTTTTTTGATGAGGAGCATAGCAACAATTTTGGTTTTGATATTTTTTACAATGATGTATTCATGTAACACCAAAACTGTAAAAAAACAACCGGCTGATAGCATAGTTTATAAAAGCAAAAATTCAGATTCTTTCAACCTTGCTTTTGATAGTGTATTAAGTGAATACAATGATCTTACAACTGCCTTTATAAATTGGGATACAACTGCTGCAAACAAAGCTGCGACTGCATTACAGCGTTTGGTTATTTATGTTCCGTATGAACAATTAAAAGATAATGCTATAGCAACCAAGGCAACATCAATCGCACAAAATGCATCAGATGAATTACAGGTTTTATTAAGCCAGGATTCCATCACTAATAAAAGAAGATTGTTTTACACCGTTTCTGAAAGTATTTATAACCTGGCAAAAACAGTTGATTATGATAAAGCCGTTATCTATCACAAAAAATGCCCAATGGCTTTTAACGGCGATCAGGAAGGTTGGTGGTTTTCTGAATCAAAAACTATTGATAATCCTTACTACGGAAAATTTCATCCGAAGTATAAAAATGCCATGCTTAGTTGTGGCACTGTTGAAGATTCAATTAATAATATACATTAAGCCCGTGCTGCGTATTAACTGATATGATGAGAAATTTTTTTCGAGATTATGCCTTTATATCATCAAAAATTGTGTTGGCAATACTTGCAGTATTTATTTTAACTCAAACTAATGCGCAACAAAAATTTACATTGAAAGGTTATGTAAAAGATTCTTTAAGCGGCGAAACGTTAATTGGTGCAAGCATCATAATCAACAATGAAAGCCGTGGTGTTACAACAAACCAGTATGGATACTTTGCACTCACACTGCCGCAAGGCAACTATCAATTGATTTTTTCTTATGTAGGTTATGCGCCGCGTATAATTGCGATAAATTTTAATTCAAGTATTTCTGAAGATATACTGCTGCTGCCGGTTTCATCAACTATAAATAATGTTACAGTTACTACAGCACAAAAGCGGTTGAATAATGTAAAGAGTGCACAGATGGGCCAGGTTGATTTAAGTATTGCTACTGTAAAATCACTGCCTTCATTTTTGGGGGAAACAGATATTTTAAAAACGCTGCAACTCTTGCCCGGCGTACGTAACGCAGGTGAAGGCAACTCCGGTTTTTATGTGCGTGGCGGCGGCCCTGATCAAAACTTAATCTTGCTTGATGAAGCGGTTGTTTATAACACCGGGCACTTGTTTGGTTTCTTTTCTGTATTTAATTCTGATGCGATTAAAAATCTCACGCTAATAAAAGGTGGCATGCCTGCGCAATATGGCGGACGATTATCTTCTGTGATAGATATTGCAATGAAAGAAGGCAACGTGAATAAAACAGAAGTTGATGCAGGCATAGGTTTAATTGCTTCAAGATTTTCAATACAAGGCCCGATAGTGAAAGGCAAGGCATCTTATATCGTTTCTGCAAGAAGAACATATGTTGATCTTTTAGTAAAGCCATTCATCTCAAAAACCAGCAGCTTTCATGGTTCGGGTTATTATTTTTATGATCTGAATGCGAAGGTGAATTATCAAATCTCCAACAATGATCATATTTATTTAAGCGGATATTTAGGCAGGGATAAGTTTGATTTTAATAACACACGCCGTTCATTCAGCACAAGTATTCCATGGGGTAATTCAACGGCAACGTTCAGGTGGAATCATAGTTATAACAAGAAACTCTTTTCAAACCTGTCGCTTGTTTACAATGATTACAAGTTTGATTTTTCAGGCAGCCAGGATAACTTCAATATCAATCTTTCATCGGGCATTAAAGATTATAATGCAAAATTTGATGTTGATTATTTTGCATCCACTTCACATAAAATAAAATTTGGCGCTCAGTACACTTATCATACTTTTTATCCAAGCGTTGTAAGTGGCAATGAAGATTCTGTTGTATTCCATCCTACAAACGTTCAGAAAAAATATGCGAATGAATATGGCATTTATATACAGGATGATTGGGATGTAAGCAAGCGCATCAAAGTAAATTATGGTTTGCGTTACAGCATGTTTCAACAGGTTGGTCCATATACAAAATATGATGAAGATGCCAATGGAAATAAGTTAGACAGTGTTTCTTACGGCACACAAAAAACAGTAAAAACATATGGTGGTTTTGAGCCTCGTTTTACCATACGTTATGCATTAAATGATAATAGTTCTATCAAAGCATCTGTTACAAGAAACCTGCAATACATACATCTTGTAAGCAATGCGGGCACAACTTTACCAACAGACATCTGGGTGCCTTCAACCTATCGTGTAAAGCCGCAGGATGGTTTGTTATATGCAACCGGTTACTTCAGAAATTTTAAAAATAATATGTTTGAAACATCGCTTGAGTTGTACTATAAAACCATGAAGCACCAGATTGAATATGCTGAAGGTTATACACCATCTTTAAGTGATCCTGAAGAAAGTTTTGTGTTTGGTAAAGGCTGGAGTTATGGAAGCGAATTATTCATCAACAAAGTAAAAGGAAAACTTACCGGCTGGATTGGTTATACACTTTCATGGACATGGCGCAAGTTTCCTGATTTGAATGATGGTGAAAAATATCCAAGCAAGTATGATCGGCGCCATGATCTTTCTGTTGTTGGCATTTATGAATTATCACCCAAGTGGAAGCTGTCATCAACCTTTGTTTTTGGAACAGGCAATGCCATTTCTTTACCTGAACGTTTCTATTTTATTGACGGCACATTAACACAGGAATACAGCCGCATCAATGCATACAGAATGAAACCTTATCATCGTCTTGACTTTGCAGCAACGTACACTCCGCAACATAAAAAACCAAGAAAATATAATGATAACTGGGTGTTTAGTGTGTACAATGTTTACAGCCGTGAAAATCCTTATTTCTATTATTTTGACCAGGATGGAAGTGTTGCCAACGGTACTTTAAAAATTACCGCAAAACAGGTTTCATTGTTTCCTGTTATACCAACCGTAACATGGAATGTGCATTTTTAAATAATGATTTAAAACACTTGGCGCAGTGATTGCTTTATATCTAATAAAATAATTTGTATGCAAAACGATAAAGAAAAAAACAGTGAGCCAACTCCGGAAAACATAAAAAAAGCAAGTGCTGGCTATAACCCTGCAGACAGGGATTTTCAACGCATAGAAGATGATGTTGATGATGTAGATAAATCTGAAAAAGAAGAACTGGAAAAAAGAAATGAGCGTTTGGAAAAAGCGACCACTACTCCAAACAAAGACAGGGTAAGTTAAAATAAAGGTCACTATGTGTGACCTTTATTTTTGTTTAAGATGCAACCCATAATTTAGCCAAAGCAAGATCTGCAATTGAAAAGCCTTTGCATTCTCCCGGTATAAAAATACCAACTGCATCTGTAATTCTTTTAACTGCTGTTTGATCTGTAACAATTGCAATACGATGCCATTTTGTAAAATATTTTAAGCCGGCTTTTATATCGTTTGCCCATGCACCAATTGTATAATTGGCAACACTTGTTTCAAGCAAAATTAATAAGCTAACCTTACCATATTTTTTATGTACAGCTTCAAGTGCCGGCAACATGACCAACTTATAATCTTCTTCTGTAACAGCATTAATTGCACGTACGCCAACAACAGTTTCAGGCAAGTCTTCTAATAATTGTAACATTAAATAATTGATTAATTGTAAAAATGCTTCTGTTTAACTTTTCTTAGCTGCTTTCTTTGCAGATTTTTTTGGTGCGGTTTTCTTTACAGCCTTCTTAGCTGCTTTTTTAGGGGCAGCTTTTTTCGCGGACTTTTTTGCTGCTTTTTTTGCATTTGGATTTGGTGGTACTTTTCCACCAGCTTTTCTTGCTTCAGATAAACCAATTGCAATTGCTTGTTTTGGATTGGTTACTTTTTTATTACTGCGGCCGCTTTTAAGCTTCCCGCTTTTCATTTCATCCATGTTGGTCTTTACTTTTTGCTGAGCTTTTTTTCCATACTTTGCCATAAGATAAAATTTAATGGTTAATAATAAAATGTTATATGCAAATTGTTAGCCATAAGCTTTGTTATACGTACAAATACCTGTGACTGCTATTTTGAAGGCTTTAAATATTTTGTAACTCTTTTATCTTTAATAACGCCTTTCCAATTCATTCCAAAACCAAAATCATAAGTATTATTTTCTTCGTCAACATAACACTTCATGTCATGCGGTACATCTTCATACTGCTTTTCTACAGTGCTCATATCAGCAGGCATCTGCAAAGGCAGTAATGCTGATGGTTCTGCATTACCTGTTATGATATCAAGCATTGCCTGATCCTGAACACCGAAGTTTACAACGATGGCATTAGCATCTTTTTCAAATTCTGAAAAAATCATTGGGTTGTTTAAATTGATAGAAATGATAACCGGCTTGCCTTTCATTCTGGAGTAAGTATCAGTAACCATATCCAGGTCTTTTGTATTTATAGCTGTTGATGTTTTATTATTGTATGACCTGTTTGTAAATTTTTCCAAAGGATCGCCACCGGCAATACTTGTATCTCTTGCATTAACAGCAGTGTACGGTTTATATTGTAAACTGATAGGAACGTAACCATTACCACCTTTTTTTAAATCATCTGCACTGTAACCACCACTGCTGCTTGGACTGCTGATAAACACAAGCGCATAATCTGCTTCATCAGGATTATCAGTAACATTAAAATATTTTTTTACTACGTTCATGTTAACAGGATAATCGAGTTTTTCCGGTGTCTCTATTCCTAAAAAGTTTCTGCCCGCAGGTGTAAACTTTTTAGGCACATAAACCGTTTTCATTTTTTGCAAAGGCAACACATTGGCTTTGTTTTTTAATAATACAATTGATTTTAATTGCGCATCATAACCTGCTTTCATAAAATCACTATTACCAACAATTTTTTCAGATTCTGCTGGATTCAGATAAGGATTTTCAAATAGTCCGGTTTGAAAAATATTCGTAAGCAACCGAACAGCAGACTGTTCAAATCTTGTGCGCATAAATGCTTCGCCATGTTCTTTCACACCCATTTGGTAAGCTTCTATAACAGGTGCTGCATCACTATTACCACCAAACTGGTCAACACCCGCCATTAATATTTTGTAATGCCTTTCAGCAAGCGATAATTTTTCAACACCCCATGATTTGCCCGAAAGGAAATTATCAAGCGCTGTTTCATCACCTGTTACCAACCAATCAGTGCAAACAACACCGTTATAATGGTATTTATCACGCAACAAATCTGTGATGATGTAATGATTATAATTGTTTGCAACGTTCTCATGATTTTTTATATCCTGATGCCAGGAAATAGTATAATAAGGCATTACGGCTGCTGCCATTTTTGTTGCACCATTTAACTTAAATGCACCTTGCGTAAAAGGTATTTGCAGTTGATCAAAATTATTTCCGGGATATACTGCATACTTGCCAAAACCATAATGCGCATCACGGCCGCCTTCTCCGGTGCCGCCGCCGGGCCAATGCTTAACCATCGCATTTACACTATGATAACCCCAGCCATTTTTTATCGCTGCATTTCCTGTTGATGTTTGAAAGCCATCAATATATGCCCTCGCCATATCAGCACTTAAATAAGGATCCTCTCCAAATGTTCCGCTTACCCTTGCCCAACGTGGATCAGTTGCCGGGTCAACCTGCGGTGATAGTGCGGTGGTAATTCCTAAAGCACGATATTCCTGCGCGGCGACATGGCCAAAATTTTCTGTTATTGAAGGATCAAACGTAGCCGCCAAACCAAGCGAACCAGGCCACATTGAAATTGCACCGCCTGCACCTGCATTATATTCTGCAGTTGCAATAGTTCCATTGCGTGGATCAGAACTATTATTGGCAGGTATACCAAAACCAATGCTTTCTGCAAGTGCCTGCACATTATTGTTCCATTGTGCAGCAACCGCAGCACTTTGTACGGAAGTAACCAGCACATGACGAACATTATCTTTTGTAATAAATTGTTTTTGCTGATCAGATAAATCAGATGCGAGAGCACCGCTTGAATCAAACTTTTTTCCATTATATGTACCGGCAAAAGGGCCGCCTGCCGGTGAAGGAATTGGCTGATGACGGCTGTATAACATTAACCCGGCAATCTGCTCTATTGAAAGTTTTGAGGCAAGATCTTTTGCACGTTCCGCAACTGGTAAACGCCAGTCTTCATATTTATCAAGCTTGCCGTTTTTGTTTAAATCTTTAAATGCAAAGCCATCAACATGTAAAAGTTTTACACCAGATGTTGGCGAATAACCAAGTGTTTGTCCACCTTTATTTGTAACGATTATAAAGTTACTTTCCGTTGATTTTGTTTCTGTAAAATTTTGTGTATATGCAGTTGTAAAAACGATGGCTAAAAGCAACGTAAAGCTGGTTTGTTTCATATAATAATTTAAGTTAGAAATTGTGTTTGTAAAATTGTTCGCAGCTATAATCAGCAACAAATGCAAGCACATTGTAAAACTAAAATACAACAATCGTTTTTGTTCTGTTTTATTTTTAAGTTGATGTATTAATTATCTTGTGTCATTTATGTTTCAATCAAAAAAAAATATCATTGTTGGCAGAAACCCGGTTGCTGAAGCGCTGAAGCAAAACCTGAACGTTGATAAAATCCTGTTGTTTAAAAATGCTTCGGGTGATGTTATTGGCGAAATAAGAAAGCTGGCCACAGCACAAAATATTCCCATTCAATATGTGCCGAATGAAAAGCTGAATAGCTTAACCAATGTTAATCACCAGGGCATTATTGCTTATCGTTCCGCAATACAATACCAGGATTTACAACAGGTAATTGACTGGATAAATGACAGAGGTGAAACGGCATTATTTATTATGCTTGATGGCATTACGGATGTACGCAATATTGGAGCCGTTGCCCGCAGCGCCGTTTGTTATGGTGCACATGCATTAATAATTCCTGATAAAGGTGTTGGTGCTTTTAATGAAGATGCAGTTAAAAGCAGCGCTGGTGCTTTGGAGCATTTAAATGTTTGTCGTGTAAACAGTTTAATAAAAGCAGTAGATGATCTGCACTTGAATGGTATAAAAGTGTTTACCAGCGAAATGAAAGCAAAGCATAAACTCTATGAATTGAATTTGAATGAGCCTTGTTGTATAATTATGGGTAATGAAGAAAAAGGCGTTCAATCATTTTTATCAAAAGCGGCGGATGAAAAATTTTCTATACCAATGAAAGGCGAATTTGATTCGCTAAATGTTTCTGTTGCGGCGGGAATAATTTTATATGAAACAGCGAAGCAGAGATCATAATTATAAATTATGAATCATAAAAACATCACTGTTGATTTACTCATAACTTATAGTTCATAGCTCATTATATAATCATTCATAAAATAGCCGCTGCCAATATCAATATCTTCTTCACTGATTACTTTAAAACCAAGATGCTCATAAAATTGTTTTGCTTTATTGTTTCGGTTTACATTTAATAACAGCGCCGTTGCATTTTCTTTTTTTATTTCTTGTATGATGTAATCAATGATCAGTTTGCCAATTGATTTGCCTTGCTGATCAGGCAAGACATAAATTTTATTAAGCTTATAAACCGCATTTTTCAGCAAGCTATAATCGGCAAAAGCAATTGCCTGTTTACCTTCTTCAACAATTAAAAAATTATGTTTTTCATCAAATTGTTTTTGCAAAGATGCTTCGCTGTAAATCATTTGCAGCATGTATTGCAGTTGCGCTGCCGAAAGAATTTTCTCATACGTTTCAGGCCATATTATATGTGCCAATTGATGAATGAGTGAAATATCTTTCTCTGTTGCCGTTCTAATGTTTAAATCCAGGTTGTTCATTAATTTAAATTTGCAAGGCTTTCTTCCAGTGTTTTTATTCTTGCTTCTGCATCAGCCTGTTTCTTCTTTTCAAGCTCAACAACTTCCGGTTTTGCATTTTGAACAAAACGCTCATTGCTTAATTTTTTTTGTACTGCCTGAAGAAAGTTGCGTTGATGAGAAAGATCTTTTTCTAGATCAATTTTTAAAACTGATGCATCAGTTTGTTGATTTGATTTAATAAAGAATTTTTCTCTTTCAACAGCAATTATAATTGTGCCAGTAACGTTCTCTTCAACTTCATTAATTGAATCAGCATTTACCTGCTTTAATAAAATAGATTTGAAGTTTTTGTAGTTGTTGTTTTCATTTTGTATGAACAGGCTGATGTTTTCTTTCGGTTTAATATTGTTCTTATTTCTTGCATCACGGATAGCAGTAATTATGTTTTTTAATGATGAACCTTGAACAAGAATTTCATTGTTCATTATTAGCTGTTCATTATTCATTTGCTTCATACAAATATCATCTTCATGCGCATTCAATAAATGATATATTTCTTCTGTAACGAACGGCATGAAAGGATGTAACAATTGCATCAGCTCTTCAAAAAAGCTGACTGTTTTATTATATACATTTGAATTAATTTGTTCATCAAAACCCGGCTTTATCCATTCTAAATACCAACTGCAGAAATCGTCCCATACCAAAGAATAAATTGTTTTTAAAGCTTCACTTAATTTAAATTGTTGATATAATTTTTCTATTTCAAGTTTTACTTCATTCAACCTGTTTTCAAACCAAAGAAGGGCAAAATTTTCGGTTGACTGTTGACCGTTAACCGTTGACCGATTCTCCCACATCTTTACCAGCTTTAATGCATTCCAAATCTTATTAATAAAAAAGCTGCCTTGCTTTAATGTACTTTCTTCTTTTACATCAAACAAAAGATCATTGCCTGCCGGCGATGAAATAAGAATTCCAAAGCGAACTGCATCTGCTCCATATTTATCAATCAAGCCAAGTAAATCAGGAGAATTGCCAAGACTCTTACTCATCTTCCTGCCTTGTTCATCACGTACAATGCCTGTAAAATAAACATCATTAAAAGGCTTTTCATTTTTGTATTCAAAGCCACTCATGATCATTCTTGCCACCCATAAAAAAATGATCTCCGGTGCAGTAACCAATGTTTGTGTTGGATAATAATAATTGATATCTGCATTACCGGGATTTGATATGCCTTGAAAAACTTCTATTGGCCAAAGCCATGATGAGAACCAGGTATCAAGCACATCTTTATCTTGTCTTAAGCCATTAGCTGTTGGCTGTTGGCTTTTAGCAACTTCTTCTGTTTCTGCAACATAAACATTGCCTTCATTATCATACCATGCCGGTATTCTTTGACCCCACCAAAGCTGGCGGCTGATGCACCAGTCCCTGATATTTTCCATCCAATAATTATAGGTATTCTTATATTTTGGCGGAAAGAATTTTATTTGTTCATCAACAACCGCTTTCAATGCGGGTTCACTTAATTTTTTCATGTTCACCCACCATTGCAAACTTAGTCGTGGCTCAACAACAGCATCGCTGCGTTCACTAAAGCCTATTTGATTTTTATAATCTTCAATCTTTACAATATGCTTTGCTGCTTCAAGTTCTATAACAATTTTTTTACGCGCTTCAAACCTGTCATCACCAA
>CAZZXW010000104.1:0-9614 GCA_964658095.1 uncultured Parafilimonas sp.
CTTATAGCTCAACCCTTACCTTTGCCGCCATGCCGCAAAAGCCTTTTTTGCATACGTTGCTTTCTCCGCGCCTGTTAGATTTATATGATGTTAACAACAGTATTGTTGTAATTATTGATGTATTCCGTGCTACATCAACCATTGCAACAGCGTTATATAATGGTGCGGAAAAGGTGGTTCCGGTTTCAGGCGTGGAAGATTGTATTGCTATCGGAAAAAAATTAAATGCAATTACTGCAGGTGAACGAGATGGAAAAATAATTGAAGGCTTGCAGCATGGCAATTCTCCTGCAGAATATTACCGTTCTTTTATTGATGGCAAAACTTTGGTGCTCACTACAACAAACGGAACAAAATTGCTACACATGGCGCTGGAAAGAAATGCATCAGAAGTTATTACAGGTTCTTTTCCAAATTTATCTGCAGTTCTTGATTGCCTTGCATCGTCCAATAGAAATGTTATACTCGGTTGTTCGGCATGGAAAGACAGGTTTAATCTTGAAGACACGCTTTTTGCAGGGGCCGTCATCAGTAAAATAAAAAAATATTTTACTATTCACTGTGATAGCAGCCTGATGGCAGAAGATATGTACCAACTGCATTGCAAAGACATATATTCATTTATACGAAAAACAACGCATTGGCACAGGCTTGCATCTTATGGTTTGGAAAAAGATCTTGAATATTGCGTTACTGAAGATGTGGCTAACGTGCTGCCAAGATATGAGGATGATGCATTAACAGTTTGGAAGTCTTAGCCTTTACTTGATTAAAGCAATCACTTTTAATCTGCACTAAAACAAAAAATTAAGTCTGCGGTTATATAAGTTGTAACAGTATTAACCAAGTGCAGTAACTTATTATAATTAAAGATTTTAACGTTTCAACAAACTTTATTTACTCGTTGCTTTGGTTTATTTTTGCAGCTTGCTTTTTTCAGAACACTGCTGCGCGGCAATCTGAAATTGAAAACATAAATCTCAAAGTCGTTTGGCTCTACCACATTTAATTAAGTACATATACAATAACGGAACGGACGAAGTTATCCGCCGTGGAAAAAAAATTTTTGCATCAGGTTATACTGAAATGATTGAGCACGATATGCTGCTTGGTTCAATTGTTTTTCGTGTGCGGGATGATGCTTACAATACCTATTACAAGGTTTATGTAAGCCGTTATAATAACGTGCAAACATTATCATTGCGCTGCAGTTGCCCTTATAATTTGGGTGATATATGCAGGCATGAAGCTGCAGCTTTGTTTCGCTTGCAGGAGATGGTTGATAATAACCAGTTGGGCGAAGAGCAAAGTGAATATAACCAGCAGCATACGGTTATAAAAATGAAGCAGCTTGAAATGCGTACACTGCGTTTACTTTCAGCACCGGATGCTATACCTGAAGCTGAGAATTATTTGCGTGGTAATAAGGCAAACATTATTGAAGCTGCGAATGATGTTGTAAAAGCAGAGCTAAGCGTTGATAATAAAAAGTATGCGTTGCTTATACGCCGCAACGAAGAAAGGAATTTTGATACAAGCTGCAATTGCAACAGTGAGCATAAACATCCGTTATGCATTCATAAAACGATTTTATTATTGCAGTTGCTAAATAGTTTTGGGCCAGGATATTTTGAAACCATTAGCAATAAAGACAGAGATAAAAACAAGCTGCTTGCGCTATATGGTTATTCAATGGATGATGACATTGAAGGCAAGTTTGAATTTACATATCGCGATGGAAAGCCTTTTTTGCGTGTGCTTGATCCAAGTATTAAACGTGTAGCTGCGCCTGTAACTGAACAAAAAAGGCCATTTTATAGTCCGCCGCCGCAAAAAGAAGTCGAGGTTGAAGAGAAGGCTGCAGAAGTTTTAACCTATCAAAAGTTAGGTGTTGTATTAAGATATGATGCGGAGCAGTATCCTTATATTCAATGCGATATTATAAAAGGAGAAGCAGATGAATCATCAAAACAATTTACTGAAAAAACTGAGCGGCTTGATTTAACCAAGTTTGTAAATACAGAAGATGTATCTGAAGATGATAAAGTGCTGGTGCAAAACCTCCGTAAAATATTACCTTCTGAAGTTACACGTTATCTTAACCGCAATTCGCCTTTCAGTGGCATTTGGGAAAATATTATCCAGCAAAATAATGATGAATTGCCTGAAGAAACCAGGCATCTGATTATTGAATATCTTCTTCCAAAATACAAGAAAATTTTTGGCGATATAAGTGAAAGCAATTTTGTGTTCATGTTGCCTGAAAAGAAGAGCTTTACAACATCAAACCTTCGGCCTGCTGTTTTATCAAATCAATATATTCAACCGCAATTCAGTATTAGTTTTAACGCTGGTAAATATGAAGTAAACTGTTTTGCAAAATTATTGGATGCTGTTGTTCCTATTGAACAAAACGGCATTGCATCTCCACTCGTTTTTAAATACGAGAATACGTTTTATCTCTGGCAAACCACAGAAGAAGTATTGCTTGCAGAACGGTTCATTAACCGCGATAAGATTGTTGTAGCAGAAGAAGAATGGAATAAGCAACTTGCTGAATTTATTCTTCCGCTTACAAAAAAATATGATGTTCAGTTTACCGGCATTCAAAAAGAAGAGCTACGCAACATAAAGCCGGAAATGAAGCTTATCATTAAAGAAAAAGGTGATTATCTTTTGTTTCAGCCTTTCTTTGATTATAACGGTTATGCCGTAAAACAAGAAGATAAAGAACGCATCATTGTTCCAAGTGCGGGCAAACTTGTAATTATTCACCGCAATGCAGAAGCAGAGAAAGTTTTAGTTAAGAAGATTGAAAACCTGCATTCATCATTTATACATACTGATGGCGAAACGCTGGCATTAAAAGGGAACGATGTTTTAAAAAATAACTGGTTCTTTTTATTTGCTGATGCCGTGAAGGAAATGAATGTGCCGGTATATGGTTTTGATGCGCTGAAAAAGTTCAGGTTCAATACAGCAAAACCATCAACAAAAATTTTTATAAGCAGCAATACAGATTGGTTTGATGCAAAGATTGATATTCATTTCGGCGAACAAAAGATAACAGTTGATGATGTAAAAAAAGCGCTTGCAAACAAGCAGCAATATGTTCCTCTTTCAGATGGTACATTAGGTATTTTGCCTGAAGACTGGATTCGCCGTTACTCAATGTTGTTTGCAGTTGGCGAAAACAAATCAGGCAACATTAAACTTAGCAAATATCATTTTGGTGTTATTGAAGAATTGTATGCACAGCGCAATGAAGAAGAATTATTTTTTAAGCTTGAAGAGAAATATGAACGGCTTAAAGAGCATCATACTGTAAAACAAATTGAGCCGCCGCAGCATTTGCAACACATCTTACGGCCTTACCAGGCATCGGGTTTTCAATGGCTTAATTATTTAAGCGAAGTAAACTGGGGCGGCATTCTTGCAGATGATATGGGGCTTGGTAAAACGGTGCAGGCATTGTCGTTTCTGCATCATTATAAATCAACGCATGGAAAATTAAGAGCATTGGTTGTTTGCCCAACTACGTTAATGTTTAACTGGGAAAATGAAATAAGAAAATTCACGCCTTCATTAAAATGGTACATTCATCATGGCAGCGGCAGAATGCAGCAAATGGATTTATATGAAGCGGCAGAAATTATAATTACAACGTATGGCACTTTGCGAAGTGACATTCAGTTGTTCACGGCGTTGCCTTTTGATTATGTTGTGCTTGATGAAAGCCAGGCAATAAAAAACCCGCAAAGCAAGGTAACCAAAGCAGCAAGTTTGCTTGATGCAAAAAACCGTTTGTGCATGAGCGGAACACCTTTGCAAAACAATACATTTGATATGTATGCGCAAATGAATTTTTTAAATCCAGGCATGCTTGGCAGCATGGAATTTTTTCGCCAGGAGTTTGCAATACCAATTGACAAGTTTGGTGAAAAAGACCAGAAAGAACATTTGCGAAAATTATTATATCCCTTTATTTTAAGAAGAACAAAAGAACAGGTTGCAAAAGACCTACCTGAAAAAAGCGAGATGATCTTGTTTTGCGAATTGGGTGAAGAGCAACGCAAAATTTATGATGCTTATCGCAATGATTATAGAGATAAGATTTTAGGTGTGGTTGAAGATAAAGGCGTAAACAAATCACAGCTTACTATTTTACAAGGGTTGATGAAATTGAGACAAATTTGTGATAGCCCGGCTATTGTAAATGACGAAGAAAAATATCCCAACGTTTCTGTTAAGCTTGAAGAAATAGGACGCGAAATTTCAGAGAACATCGGCAATCATAAAGCTCTTGTATTCTCGCAATTTTTAGGCATGCTTGCATTGATTAAACAAAAGATGAAAGAGCTTGAAGTTGATTATGAATACTTTGATGGAAGTACTTCTGCAATTGACCGTGAGAAAGCCATTCAGCGTTTTCAAAATGATGAGAACTGCCGTGTATTTTTAATCTCGTTAAAAGCTGGCGGTGTTGGTTTAAATTTAACTGCGGCCGATTATGTTTATATCGTTGACCCATGGTGGAATCCTGCTGTTGAACAACAGGCTATTGACAGAACGCATCGTATCGGCCAAACAAAAAATATATTTGCCTACCGCATGATCTGCAAAGACACGGTAGAAGATAAAATATTAAAACTCCAGGAACGTAAACGTGCTCTTGCTGCTGATCTGATTACTGATGACACATCATTTGTAAAAGCACTTACCAAAGAAGATGTAGAGTATTTGTTCAGTTAACGTTATACAAGTATAATTAATTACCATTTCAGTTTACAAGGTAAACATCCATCCAAAAATTTAACGCCGTTATATTTTAAACATCATTAATTTTACATCCTCAAAAATTATTGGTTCACAATTTATATTGAACTGAAATTGAAAAACAATACAACATATAACAGCTTACTTGTTTCTTATCCATCATTGGTAAGTGTTGTTATAACTCCAAATCCATTTTGTTTCCGACCGGCACGACGACCGAGAATTTAATCTCCTCAACAACACAGCTCATGTAATACATGCGTAATAATTACGTTACGCCGATTAATTATCTAATATCATCAAGTAAACAAAGTGGAACAAAATATTATAGTACGAATTGCCAATAGTAACGATGCAAATTTTGCAGAGATCATCACCAAAGAAATGGAAGAGTCTGCAAAGGCCCGTGGCACTGGTATAGCTAAACGCAGCATTGCTTACATTATTGAAAAAATGATTGAAGGCAAAGCAGTAATTGCTTTAACTGAAGATAACACATGGGTTGGCTTTTGTTATATTGAAGAATGGAGCCACGGTGAGTTTGTTGCGAATAGCGGTTTGATTGTATCGCCGGCTTTCAGAAAAACGGGCGTGGCAAAACAGATAAAGCAAAAAATATTTGAGCTGTCAAGAAACAAATATCCTGATGCCAAAATTTTTGGTTTAACTACCGGTCTTGCTGTAATGAAGATTAACAGTGATCTTGGTTACGAACCTGTAACTTATTCTGAACTTACACGTGATGAGCAATTTTGGGCAGGTTGTAAAAGCTGCGTTAACTATGATATTCTAATGAGCAAGGAACGCAAGAATTGTTTTTGTACAGCCATGTTGTACGATCCTGCAGATCATTACGAACCAACTGAAACAAAAAATCATTTTGATAAGAAAAGCAAAGTGTATGAGCGCATGATCAACATTAAGCAAAGTGGCTTTCGTAAAGCGTTTCAGCGTAAAGATAAAAAGCGGCTTGAAGTAAAAGCAGTAAAGCGCAAGCGTTCACTTGTATCAATGTTCTCACTAATTTTTTCATAAGAATGATTGCCAAAGACACTAAGCAAATTCTTTATGCAATTCTGTGTTCTTTGTAATTAAATAAAATCAAACATCAACATCTGAAATGAAAAAAGTTGTTCTTGGCTTTTCAGGCGGACTTGACACATCCTATTGTGTAAAATATTTAACTGAAGACAAAGGTTATGAAGTACACAGCATTATTGTAAACACCGGTGGTTTTGACAAAACTGAATTAAAAAAGATTGAAGAACATGCATACAAGCTTGGTGTAAAAACACATACGATTATTGATGCTGTTAAAGGTTATTATGATCGTATTATAAAATACCTCGTGTTTGGAAATGTGCTGAAGAATAACACATATCCTTTAAGTGTAAGTGCAGAACGTTTGGTGCAGGCATTAAATATCGCTGATCATGTAAAAAAATTGAATGCAGATGCAGTTGCGCATGGAAGCACAGGCGCAGGAAATGATCAGGTTCGTTTTGATATGGTTTTTCACATTATGATTCCAAAAGTTGAAATTATAACACCGATACGCGATTTAAAATTAAGCCGCAAACAAGAGATTGAATATTTGAAAAAGAAGGGTGTTGATATGAATTTTGAAAAAGCAGCGTATTCAATCAACAAAGGTTTATGGGGAACAAGTGTTGGCGGCAAAGAAACATTAAATAGTAAAGGCTTATTGCCTGAAAGTGCATGGCCAACACAAGTAACAAAACAAGATAATGAAGAAGTAAAACTCCATTTTAAAAAAGGTGAATTGGTTTCAGTGAATGATAAAACTTTTAATCATCCAACGGAAGCTATTCAATATCTACAAAGTATTGCCGGTGCGTTTGGAATTGGAAGAGATATTCATGTTGGCGATACAATTATCGGTATAAAAGGTCGTGTTGGTTTTGAAGCCGCAGCGCCGATGATAATTATTAAAGCACATCACGCATTAGAAAAACATGTGCTTACAAAATGGCAATTAAGCTGGAAAGATAATATTGCAAATTTCTATGGCAACTGGCTGCATGAAGGACAAATTTTAGATCCTGTAATGCGTGATATTGAAGCGTTCTTACAAAGCTCGCAACAAAATGTAACGGGCGATGTGTTTGTTCAATTAATGCCTTATCGTTTTCAAATCATCGGCATAGAAAGCAAGCATGATTTAATGAATAGCAAGTTTGGAAAATACGGTGAGATGAATACTGGTTTTACCGGCGAAGATGTTCGTGGCTTCAGTAAAATTTTTGGTAATCAAACGGCGATGTACCATTTTTTGAATAGTGATAAATCATGATTAAGGTTGGAATTATAGGCGGAGCGGGTTATACAGGCGGTGAATTAATTCGTTTATTAATTAATCATCCTGAAACTGAAATTGTTTTTATAAACAGTAAAAGCAATGCAGGTAATCTTATATCTTCTGTTCACCAGGATTTGATTGGTGATACCGAGTTAAAATTTACTGATAGCTTAAGTGATGACATTGATGTTTTGTTTTTGTGTCTTGGCCACGGCGACTCAAAAAAGTTTTTATCAGAAAACGAAATTGCTTCAACCATAAAAATTATTGATTTAGCCAACGATTTCAGGATTGCTCAAAGCGCAAATTTTAAAACCCGCAGCTTTATTTACGGTTTACCTGAGTTAAATAAAGAACAAATTCAATCAGCACAAAACATTGCAAATCCTGGTTGCTTTGCCACTGCAATTCAACTTGGTTTATTGCCAATGGCTAAGGCTGGTTTATTAGATGAAATTTATACAACAGGAATCACGGGTTCAACAGGTGCCGGGCAATCACTAACATCAACATCACACTTTAGCTGGCGTGCAAATAATATACAGGCATATAAAACATTAACGCACCAGCATCTTGGAGAAATAATTCAATCCTTAACGCAACTCCAAAACTCCCCTTCAGGGGATGGGGGCATTGAATTATCGTTCGTTCCATGGCGAGGAGATTTCACTCGTGGCATATTTGCAAGTTCTACCATTCACTGCGAAAGATCATTAGAAGACTTGAATACATTGTATAAAGATTTTTATAATGGTCATCCATTCACAATTGTAAGTAACGATGCTATCTTTTTAAAGCAGGTAGTGAACACAAATAAATGTGTTATTCAATTAGAAAAAGTTGGCAGTAAATTAGTTGTGCATACAGCACTTGATAATTTATTAAAAGGTGCATCAGGGCAGGCAATACAAAATATGAACTTAATGTTTGGGCTTGATGAAACAACGGGATTAAAACTTAAATCAACATATTTTTAAAATAACAACAATGAAGTTATTCGACGTATATCCTTTAAACGATATCACAATTACAAAAGCAAACGGCTCTTATATATGGGATGAAAATGGTGTGCAGTATTTAGATTTTTATGGCGGTCATGCAGTAATAAGCATTGGTCATACACATCCGCATTGGGTGCAGCGTATTGAAGAGCAATTGAATAAAATTGCTTTCTATTCTAACTCTGTTCATATACCAATTCAACAAGAGTTAGCTGATAAATTGGGCAAGGTTAGCGGCAAAGATGAATATCAGTTATTCCTGGTAAACAGTGGTGCTGAAGCGAATGAAAATGCATTAAAGCTTGCATCATTTCATACAGGTAAAAAGAAAATCGTTGCGTTTAATAAAGCATTTCATGGCAGAACATCATTAGCAGTTGCAGCTACCGATAATAAAAATATTGTTGCGCCGGTGAATGAAACATCAAACATAGATTTTCTTCCTTTTAATGATGAAGCTGCATTAAAAGAATATTTTCAAACTAACGGAAATAACGTTGCCGCAGTTATTGTTGAAGCAATACAAGGTGTTGGTGGTATCAATGTTGCATCGGAAAGTTTTTTAAAGTTGATTAGAACATTGTGCGATGAACATAATGCATTATTTATCGCCGATGAAGTGCAGTGTGGTTATGGCAGAAGCGGAAAGTTTTTCGCCTTGGATCATGCAGGTGTTAATGCTGACATTTATACAATGGCAAAAGGCATGGGCAATGGTTTTCCAATCGGTGGAATTTTAATTGCGCCTTACATTAAAGCAAAGCATGGAATGCTAGGCACAACGTTCGGCGGTAATCATTTGGCTTGCGCTGCGGCTTTAGCTGTATTAGAAGTTATTGAAAGAGATAATTTGATTGAGATGAGTAAGCAACGCGGCATGTATCTTATCAACAAATTAAAAAGTATTGATGGCATTGATAAAGTACGTGGTAAAGGTTTGATGATTGGTTTTGATGTGCCTGAAGACATCAAAGATTTGCGCAAAAAATTATTGAATGATTATTTCATCTTCACCGGTGAAGCAAAACCAAATGTGATTCGTTTGTTGCCTGCATTGAATATTACACGCAAACAAGTTGATGAATTCTTAGACACTTTGAATGAAGCAATTGAAGAGATGAAAGGTGTTGAGGCAAATGTTGAGTAATGCAGCTGATTACATAAAAAACAATTTCAACATTGAAACAATTTATCTCTGTTCATGATGCAGGCAATATTAATGCATTAGTTAAAAAAGCATTGATATATAAAGCAAATCCTTTGCAGGATAAAACGTTAGGTGCCGGCAAGCGAATTGGTTTATTGTTTTTAAATCCGAGTTTACGTACACGTTTAAGTACACAGGTTGCGGCTTCAAATCTTGGAATGGATGCCATTGTTTTTAATGTTGATAAAGAAGGTTGGGCTCTTGAATTTGAAGAAGGCGCCATCATGAGTGGCAACACGGTTGAACATATAAAAGATGCGGCGCCGGTGTTAGGAAGTTATTTTGATATTCTTTGTTTAAGAACGTTTCC
>CAZZXW010000105.1:0-9593 GCA_964658095.1 uncultured Parafilimonas sp.
AGATCGGTTTATTGTTTAAGTACACACAACAGCCACGTGCTTCAATCTTACGTAAACCAAAGTATGTTTCAATTTCAGCGGCGTAACCATTAGCATCCGTTAAGCGTGCTACCAAACGGTATAAATGCGGCTCCTGAGGCGACCATAATACAGCATTAGGTACTTCAATTACCAACCGTTGCTGCTTCTGCCCAGCTTCTAATTGCAAGGGAAAATCTGAAACTGATAAAGGCGCTTTATTGTCGTGTTGTCTTTCAAATACTTCAAGCCTTACAGTATATAAACCAGCATCGTGAATGCGTGTGGTAATATTAAAACGCACCAGGTTATCTTCCACCACTGAAACGACGCCTACACGGCTACGGAGACGGTTGCGTTCAACTTGTTCAAGCCAGATGCTGCGCACAGCACCAGAGTATGTTTGATACCAGATGCCACCACGTTTGTATACGTTAGATTCTTGTTTGCCACGGGTTAAATCTGCATCCATTGTATCTGCAACACGCACTGTAATACGGTTAACGGGCTGCAGGTTTTCTTCTTTTAATTCATAAGAAAAAGAAGTGTATTCACCCAAATGCACCTCTTCGCCTTCTATTGTTTTTAGCGCAACGCCATTAAGCCAAACTTGTGTTTCATAACCGCAGGCGCCAAAGGTTAATTGCAGCATGGAAGGCGCACCATCAGTGGCCATAGCAGGCTTTGGAAACTCACGTTCATACCAGGCAACTATTTTACCCTGCCAAACATTTTCTTCCTTTATGCCTTTTGCTTTTGCAATGTGGTGCTCTATTGATCCGGGCCAATCCGCAGTATTTGAATATGAATGGTTTATATACCATTTTTCCTGCAAGCCAATATCTTCTGCATCAATAGCAAAACGCCATTCACCATCAAGCAAAACAAAACTGTTATGCCTTAAAACTGAGCGTGGCAAAGCATTAAGCGCTTCTTCATCTGAAAGCCATTCTTCTTTACTGTTTGATGTGCTGTAGTTGGTGAAAGTTGTTGCCTGCATAATAAGCGCAAAAATAAGTTTATGCAGGTTTTGCTTTGGCTAATAAAAATTATTTAGGTAAAGCTTATAATATGTGACGAGCTTAAAAAACTGTAGTAACAGATTTATCAAAGATTATTATAACAGATAAAACAAAAAGCAGGTTTATCAAAATATAAACCTGCTTGTAAGTATAAATTATTTCTTAACCTTTTTATAAGAAAGCATCCACTGGTAAATGTTCATGCCGTTTTCTGTATAATTAGGATCGCTTGCTTTTGTCCAGCAATCATGACCGCCACTTGGCCAAAGTGTAAGTTTAGCTTGTGTAAATGGTTTATAGCTGTTAATGTATTGCACATAATCAATGCTGTAAAATGGTGGCACTGTAGGGTCATCATTATTCTGAAAAGCCCACACGGCCACGCTATCTAATGCAATCTGCTGTCCTTTATAAGTTGTAGGATAAGAAGCACCGGCCATAGGAACAATTGCGGTAATACGCTTGCCTAAATTCCATGCATAATCCCAAACGCCGCCGCCGCCCATGCTTAAGCCGGCTAAATAAATTTTAGTACTGTCAATCCTGTATTTTTTTAATGCATAAGTGATCATGTCATTAATATCAGAAGGTTGCGGCCATGCTTTAAATTGAGGAGATAAAACGATAAATTGGTAATTCTTTCCGCCAGATGAAAAGTTTGCCGGAAAAGTTTTTGCAGCAATCAGTTTAGGAATTGAATTATCAGCTACAATTGGCAAACTTGACTGCGAACCATTACCCATTTCACCTTGCCCGTGTAAAAATATAATTACAGGGTAACGCAGGCTTGGATGACTGGAATAATGTGCAGGCAACGCTTCAAGATAGCCGCCAATGTTGGCATCTACCGCATAAGTAATTGGAGTTTGAACAGGCAGGCCGGTTTCAGTGTATAAATCACTAACGCTTGAAGCGCTAACAGCCGGGGATATTACATTGTCTTTCTTGCAGGAGTTAAATACGGCAACAGCAATTGCTGCTGCAATTAAAAAGTTTGTTTTCATGTATGTACAGATTATTAATTGATTGACGCCATAAGCAAAAACCTTGCTAAGTCTTTATAAAATAAAAGTTATACGGTTTTAATTATATTTTTTACAATTACATGATATAGGAAACTAACACTCATGAGTAAACAATATTTCATTCATTCATAAAAAAATTCGTTCTTTAAAACTTTTCAAAAAGAATTATCAGGATGAAGGTTTTAAAGTTTGGTGGTACATCAGTTGCCAATGCAGAAAATATTAAGAAGGCAGTAGATATTATAAGTAATAATGAAGCGCAACATCAATGCGTGATTGTTGTAAGTGCTTTTGGCGGAGTAACCGATACTCTAATTAAAGCCGGCACACTTGCCGAACAAACCAGTGACACGTATAAAGATGTTTTGAAAGAATTAGAAAAAAAACATCTTGATGCAGCCCGGGCCTTGCTGCCGGTAATGCATCAGAGCAGTTGTTTAAGCATGATTAAACAACAGTTTAATGAACTGGAAGAAATTTGTAACAGTGTTTTTTATCTGAAAGAATTATCGCTGCGCACAATAGACCGTATTATAAGTTTTGGCGAACTGTTATCATCAAAAATTATTGCAGCTTTTGTTCAGTCAAAAAATATAAATTATGAATGGCTTGATTCAAGCCAGCTTATAAAAACCAACAGCAATTATGGTTTTGCAGCAGTTGATTTTAATACAACAAACAAATTAATTGCAGGCGCTATTGCGTCATCAACTAAAAAAATATTTATAGCGCCCGGCTTTATTGCAAGTGATGAAAACAATAACATAACAACGCTTGGCCGCGGCGGCAGCGATTATACTGCGGCTATTTACGCCTCAGCCCTTAATGCATCTGCTTTAGAAATATGGACAGATGTAACCGGCATGATGACCGCCGATCCACGTTGGGTGAACAATGCAAAAACCATTGAACGCATTTCTTACCAGGAAGCGATGGAACTTTCACATTTTGGAGCTAAAGTTATTTATCCACCCACCATTCAGCCCGTTGCTCAAAAAAATATTCCTACGTGGATAAAGAACACGTTTCTGCCCAGTGCTGCAGGAACAGTGATAGACAATGTTTCAAAAAAAGAAGGCGATATTATCACAGGCATTTCAAGCATTAATGCAATTGCGCTGTTAAGTCTTGAAGGAAGCGGCATGATTGGCATTCCGGGTTTTTCTAAACGTTTGTTTGAAGCATTAGCGAATGAAAAAACCAATGTTATTATTATTACGCAGAGTTCATCTGAACATTCAATTTGTGTGGCAATAAATACAAGCGATGCTGTTAAAGCAAAGTTTGCCGTTGACAAGCAATTTGAAATAGAAATTGCACAACAAAAACTTGAGCCGTTAAAAGTTGAAACAGATCAGTCAGTGATTGCTTTGGTGGGTGATAAAATGAAAAGCCATCCGGGCATCAGCGGCAAAATGTTTGATGCCTTAGGAAGAAATGGTATTAATGTAAGAGCAATTGCGCAAGGCTCATCTGAAAGAAATATTTCTGCTGTTATTGCAAATGCAGACATTAAAAAAGCAGTGAATGTTTTGCATGAAGCCTTCTTTGAATCGGTTTATAAGCAACTGAATGTTTTTATCGTTGGCGTTGGTAATGTTGGTGGAAAATTATTAGGGCAGTTGCTTCAACAACAAAAATTTTTAGAAGAACATTTAAATCTGCAGGTTAAAATAAATGGCATTGCAAACAGCAAAAAAATGGCTTTTGCTAATGATGGAAATGATATTGATTTAAAAACATGGAAAGATCAGTTACAGGCTGGTGAAAGCATGAACATACGCCAGTTCACTGACACCATTATTCAAAAAAATCTGCGCAATTCTGTGTTTGTTGATGTTACCGCAAATGCTGATGTAGCAAAGGTTTATGAAAAGCTCTTGTCCAAAGCAATATCTGTTGTTGCATGTAATAAAATTGCGGCTTCATCATCTTATCATCATTACAGTTATTTAAAATCATTGTCAAAAGAATACAGCGCTTTGTTTTTGTTTGAAACCAATGTGGGCGCAGGTTTGCCGGTAATTGGAACGTTGAATGATCTGCGCAGAAGCGGCGATGTGGTTACAAAGATTCAAGCTGTTTTATCAGGCACACTAAATTTTGTTTTTAATAATTATGATGCAACAAAACCGTTTGCAGAAGTTGTAAAACAAGCGCAGGATGAAGGTTATACAGAACCAGATCCACGTTTGGATTTGGGCGGAACTGATGTGATGCGAAAAATATTGATTCTTGCACGTGAAGCCGGTGAAAAAATTGAGATGGATGACATCACCAACAATGGTTTTTTACCTGCATCTTGTTTTAATGGAGACGTTGCTGATTTTTATAAAGAGATGGCAAAGCATGAAGATCATTTCAAAAAATTATATGAATCAGCCGCTGCGCAAAATTGCAAGCTGAAGTTTGTTGCAGAATATGAAAACGGTAAAGCCAGTGTTGGATTAAAACACATTCCTGTTAATTCAGATTTTTATCATTTGTATGGCAAGGATAATATTGTTTTGTTTTACACGCAACGTTATCCTGAACAACCATTAATTGTAAAAGGCGCAGGCGCCGGCGCAGATGTAACGGCAAGCGGTGTATTCGCAGATATTATAAGAGTAGCAAGAGTTTAAGCAGCAGCCCCAACCCTAAAGGGAGTTATTCAACATCTCTAATTGAATTTAACTTTGCTAGAATGAATTTTACAATCTCGAATAATTTTTCTTACTCCCCTTCAGGGGTTGGGGGCGAGAATGCGGGCATGCACTATGGTGCTCATCCATTAATATTTCAACGGGCTGAAGAATTAAGAAATAATATGACCCGTGCTGAGGATCTGTTATGGAATTATTTAAAAACCAATGAATGGAATTTAAAATTTAGAAGACAACATCCTTTATCAATTTATGTTGCAGATTTTTATTGTCATAAGCTTAAGCTTATTATTGAACTTGATGGAGGAATTCATGACAATGAAGACGTAAAAAGAAACGATAAAAAGCGCGAAGAAAATCTTAGAGATTTAGGTTTAAAAGTTATTCGATTTAAAAACGATGAAGTAATTACAAAGTTGGAAACTGTACTTGAAACAATCAAAAAAACGATTAGCGACTTACAAAGCTCCCCTTTAGGGGCGGGGGGGCAAACTTCCCTTCAGGGAGTGAGGGCTTTTGCTCCTGCAACGGTCGCAAACATTGTTTGTGGATTTGATATTTTAGGATTGTGTTTGAATAATCCTTGCGATGAATTTACAATTGAAATTTCAAATGAACCTGGTGTTCAAATTTATAATGATGATGATTTTGATTTGCCAACTGAAGCAGAAAAAAATGTAAGCGGTGCTGCGCTGCTGGCATTGCTTGAAGAAGCAAGAGATATAAAAGGCTTCATCTTAACAAGCAAAAAAAATATAATGCCTGGTAGCGGCATTGGTTCAAGTGCTGCAAGTGCTGCCGGCGTTGTGGTTGCAGCAAATCATCTTTTAAACAATCGTTTTACAAAACAGGATTTAGTACGCTTCGCAATGAATGGCGAAAAGGTTGCCTGTGGTGTTAAACATGCAGATAATATTGCGCCTTGCATTTATGGCGGCGTTACATTAATACGTTCAGTTTTTCCGTTAGATATCATCAGCATTGATGCGCCTGAATTGCATGTAACCGTTGTGCATCCACAGATCGAAGTAAAGACTTCTGATGCACGTCAAATTTTAAAGCAGCAAGTACAATTAAAAGATGCCATCAAACAATGGGGAAACATTGCTGGTCTCGTTGCTGGTTTTATAAAACATGATTATGATTTGATTGGCCGTTCTTTAGAAGATTTTATTATTGAACCTGTGCGCAGTATTTTAATTCCCGGTTTTGATGACATAAAAAAAGCAAGCAAAGAAGCCGGCGCATTGGGCGGCGGTATTTCAGGTTCAGGCCCTTCTATTTTTATGTTGAGTAAAGATGCGCAAACTGCGCAGCAGGTTGAAGCCGCAATGAAACAGGTGTATGATAAAATTGGCGTTGCTTATCATACGCATGTAACAACCATTAATAAAGAAGGGGTGAAAATAAAAAATGGTTAATAATGAATATGATAATCATTCATAACTTATAATTCATCATTAATATTAATGAACTACTACAGTTTAAATAAAGTTTCGGCTAATGCAACTTTTGAAGAAGCAACCATAAAAGGACAAGCGCCGGATAAAGGTTTATATTTTCCAGAATCTATCCCAACACTTTCAAAAGATTTTATCTGCAACATTAAAACAAGATCAAAAGAAGAAATTGGTTTTGAAGTAATGAAACCTTTTGTTGCTGAAAGCATTCCTGATAATGTATTGCGAAACATTATTAATGAAACAATCAACTTCGATTTTCCTTTAATAAAGATTCATGAAGATGTTTATGCATTAGAATTATTTCACGGGCCAACACTTGCCTTTAAAGATGTTGGTGCAAGATTTATGAGCCGCTGTTTAGGTTATTTCAACCGAAATAAAAATCATCATATAACTGTTTTAGTTGCAACAAGTGGAGATACCGGCGGCGCGGTTGCTAATGGTTTTTTAGGTGTTGAAGGAATTGATGTTATCATTTTATACCCATCAAAAAAAGTAAGTATAGTACAGGAATTACAACTGACTACTTTAGGGAAAAATATTTCGGCTATTGAAGTGGAAGGCAACTTTGATGATTGTCAAACGATCGTTAAGCAAGCCTTTGCTGATGCAGATTTGAATAATAAATTTTTATTGACATCTGCCAATTCCATCAATGTTGCAAGATGGTTACCGCAACAGTTGTATTATTTTTATGCGTATCAACAATGGCAGCATGATGAACCGCCGGTGATCAGCGTTCCAAGTGGAAATTTTGGAAATATCTGTGCAGGAATTTTAGCACATATTTCAGGCTTGCCGGTAAAACGTTTTATTGCAGCATGTAATTCAAATGATGCAGTGCCTGAATTTTTGCAAACAGGCAATTATCAACCAAAGAAAACCATATCAACCGTTTCAAATGCGATGGATGTTGGTAACCCAAGCAATTTTGTACGAGTGCTGGAATTGTTTCATCAGCATGTTGATGATCTTAAAAAACTTGTAAGCAGTTACAGCATCAGCGATGCAGCAACCAAAGCAACCATAAATGAAGTTTTCAATCAATATAATTATACTTTAGACCCGCATGGTGCTGTTGGTTATTATGCATTGATTGAACATCAGCTTAATCATCAAAACGATAAAGGCATATTTTTAGAAACAGCACATCCGGTAAAATTTATTGAAACAGTAGAAGCATCAACCGATACAAAAATTGAGATTCCTGAGAACATTAAATATCTGTTTACCCAACAAAAACAAAGCTTGAAAATGAATGTGTCGTTTGATGATTTTAAAGAATGGATGATGAATAAATCTTAAGCAACGTTCCTGAACGTCAATCTTAATAAATGTATTTTCGTTTTAATAACTGATTGATGGCCCAAAATAAAATTACAAAAACACCTGTTGAAAAATTAGGTTACAATTTTATAAAACCTGAATTTTTACCTGAAGGCAAAGACGAATATTACTTACGCAATTTGCAAAACCGCAGCGGTATAAATTATCGTAATCTTTCTGCTTATGAAATTGAAGCGCTTGTAAAAAACCGTAATACCAGTGATGACTGGAATAAGATTTTAGTAAGCGATGCGTTCAACCCTGAGCTGGTAAAGAACTGTAAATTTTTTGGGTTGGTGCGTATTGGAAAACTTGAGCCATACTTTCTTGAATTCAGTGATATGAAGTATGCGGTTGGCTTATATAATTCTATAATTATAAGCACTGATATTGGTGATAATGTTGTTATTGATAACGTAAATTATTTATCGCATTATATTTTAGGTAACGAGGTAATTCTTGTTAATATAAATGAACTTGCTACAACAGACCATTCAAAATTTGGTATAGGAATTTTGAAGGATGGAGAACCTGAAAGTTTACGCATCTGGATGGAAATATGTAATGAAAATGGAGGCAGAAGTGTAATACCATTCAGTGGTATGTTGCCAGGCGATGCATACCTATGGAGTAAGTTTCGCGATGATGAATTGCTGTTGCAACGCTTTAAAGAATTTACAGAAAAAGAATTTAAAAATGATCGTGGTTATTATGGTAAGGTTGGCGACAGAACGGTAATAAAAAATTCTGCTATTATAAAAGATGTTTGGATTGGAAGTGATGCATATATAAAAGGTGCAAACAAGCTAAAAAATCTTACCATTCATTCATCTGCGCAAGCAACTACGCAAATAGGTGAAGGTTGTGAAATTGTAAACGGAATTGTTAGCGAAGGTTGCCGTATTTTTTATGGAGTGAAAGCGGTTCGCTTTGTAATGGCTACTAACTCGCAATTAAAATATGGGGCTCGCCTTATCAATTCTTATCTCGGCAATAATGCAACGATTTCGTGTTGCGAAGTATTGAATTCATTAATATTTCCGGCGCATGAGCAACATCATAACAACTCGTTTTTATGTGCTGCATTAGTACTTGGGCAAAGTAATATTCCCGCCGGTGCTACTATTGGTTCAAACCATAACTCACGTGCCGCTGATGGTGAACTTATTGCCGGCCGCGGGTTTTGGCCGGGCTTGTGCGTTAGCTTAAAACATAACTCAAAATTTGCAAGCTTTACAATGATTGCTAAAGGTGATTATTTGTTTGAACTAAATATTCCGCTGCCGTTTTCTTTAGTGAGTTTAGATTATGCAAACGATACTTTAACTGTTATGCCTGCATATTGGTTTATGTATAACATGTATGCGCTGGAACGCAATGCATGGAAATATGCAGACCGCGATAAGCGCTATGAAAAATTTCAGTTATTAGAGTTTGATTATTTAGCGCCGGATAGCGTAAATGAAATGTTTGATGCAATTGAACTGCTTGAAAAATGTACAGGCAAAGCATGGTTTAAAAATCAGCAACAATCATACAATGAACATGATTGCATGCGAAAAGGAAAAGAATTGCTTGAACAAAAAGATGATATTATAACCAGGCTTGAAATTGTTGCAGAAGAATTTGAAAATGCAAAGCGCAAAACAATTATTACAAAAGTGCAGCAGGCATACAATGCTTATAAAGAAATGATTCTGTTTTATGGATTAAAGCATTTGATTTTATTATTTGATAAAAGTGAAAATGTTGATCAGCTGAAAGAAGATTTGTTATCAGCAACAAAAACAAAATGGTTAAATATTGGTGGACAGCTAATGATTGAAGAAGATGTTGAACTGATGAAGCACAACATCAAACAAAACAAAATAAATACATGGGATGAACTGCATGGGTATTATAAATCTGAAGGCGAAAAATACCATCAGCAAAAAGTACAACATGCAATTGCCTGTTTGCTTGCGATAGAAAACACAACTGAAAAAATATCAACACAAACTATTAAAAGATGGCTTGATAAAGCTGTTGAAATAACGTCAACCATAACTGAAAAAATCGCTCAATCAAGAGCCAAAGATTATACAAATCCTTTTC